>DCTR01000019.1 GCA_002329385.1 Candidatus Shapirobacteria bacterium UBA1435 | reverse complement strand
TCCCAGTCCAGATCTTCTCCCGCCCCCACCGCCCAATAGATCTGTCTGATCGCGTTGCCTAGCTGGCTGCTGCTGCGTATTTCCCACCCTCTTTTTTCTGCCTCCTTAACCGCCTCAATAACTTCTTTGACCGTTCTTACCTCCGGACTGTTTATCTTTGCCGTCTGGTCTCTCTGACTGGTCTCGCCTCTATTGCTTGCCATCAGTTCAAATTATGACACAATCACTATCGAAACCATAGCCTCTCTTTATCCCTAATTGCCAAATAATTTATCGTATGACATTTTATCCGCTGTCTCTGTCGGTTTTTGATTGTTATCTGCCGGTGTCTTTTCTTCGTTTTTGCTCTCCTCGGCCACAAACTGGATTTGCGGTTTTTTCGTCAGTTGTGGCGGTTGAGGGACGTGGGTTTCTTTGGGTTGATCCACAAATGTTATTTTTTTATCGGTTGTCGTTTTAGTTTCTTCTACTGCCGCCTGAAATATCGGTTGTCGTGGCACGTTGCTTTGTTTTGCCACTGTCTCTTCCGGTTTCTTCGTCTCAAATTTTGGTAATGGGGGTAGGGGAGGCAACTTGCTCTGCCCGCTTGGTTTGAACAGGTCTTGATATTTTGGCAATGTTCTTTTCTCTTCCTCCTGCTGTTTCTTTTCTTCTCTGATTTTCATTTCGTGCTCTTCTAATTCTTTTTTCTCTTTTTCTTCTAATTCTTTTATCCTTTTCATCAGTTCGTCTTCGCCGTTTTCTCCTCCCGTTTGTCTTGTTTTTGGCTCTGCCAGTTCAATAACCACCGGTTGCGGGTTGTTTGTCACTCCACTATTTACGGCTTTTATTTTTTCTTCGTTTAAAACTTCTGGCTTTGGCCGGCCCTCTCCCGCCCCGCCACTGACTGGTTGGTTTGCTCCTCGCTCCGCCCCCTCTCTCTTTTTGGCGTCATCCACCACCGCTACCTTGTCTGCCCTCTCTTTCACTATTACCTTTTTCTTTAGCACTTCTTCCGGATTTGATGTTATTAAATTGTGTTCCTCTTCCGAAGCTATTACCCTGATTGCCACATGGTTTTGTCCGGCAAAAAATATTCCCTCTCCTTTGTCCGCTGTCAGCAATAGCTGTTTTTCACCTTCAGACAGATAAAAAACATCGCCCACCTGGTCGATGGCCGCACTGTGTTGCTTCAATAATATTTGTATGGCGCTGTTAGTCACTATTTCTTTTCCGTAGGGAGTCGCTAAAAAATCGTCGACATCCTGGGTTATTGTTGTCACCCCCAGATAATATTTTCTGCCTCTTTTTACAATTCCTCTCAAAAACGCCGCCGAATCGTCGTATTGCATTAAATACCAAGCCTCATCCACCACCAATATTCTTCGTTTTAGGGTTTTTTTAACCACCGTCCATATGTAGTCAAGAATGATATGCATCGCCACCGGCCTTAAAGCGTCTTCCAGGTTTCTTATCCCAAAAACCACAAAATTATTATCCAGACTGACATTTGTTTTTTGGTTGAATATCCCAGCAAACGAGCCTTTGATAAATTTCTCTATTCTCGCCGCCAACGTTTGCGCTTTCGCGTCTTCCATTCCAATCAATGACTTATACAAATCTTCAATTAGTGGCGGTTCCCTTTTCTGCGTTTCTGCATCCGGAGTAACCCCCTTCATTTTGTAGGCATCCATCACTGCCCTGTCCAATATCGATTCCTCTATTGGGTCCATTTCCCCGATCATTATTTTAAACAGCTTGTGCAGGTTTAATATCTTTGAATTAAGAGCATTTTCGCCCTCTTCCTCTGCCACTAGCGACAGATCAAACGGGTTTATTTTTGATTCTTCTCCGTATCCGAAGGCGACATATTGACCGCCCACTGCCTGACACAGATCCTTATATTCGTTCTCCGGGTCGATCACGATAATATCCGTTCCCATCATCAACGACCTCAATGCTTCCAGCTTAATTAAATACGATTTACCGGCCCCTGCCGTTGCAAACACCACCGAGTTGTAGTTTTGCATCGAAAATCGGTCAAAAATCACCAGACTGCCGTTGTGTTCGTTGATTCCATACATTATTCCCCGGTCATCCGATAGGTCGGAAGACACAAAAGGGAAAGTGGTGGCCAGGGAGGTCGTGTCCATATTCCTGGTTACTTTTATTCGGTCCTGACAAAGTGGCAGCGTTGTCACAAACCCGTCTTCCATCTGCAACGATGCTTTTTTACTGATTATCATCAATGACCCTAATCCTGCCTCAAGGTTTTTTGTGATCCTGTCCAGCTCCGCCACTGTCTCTGCACCGACTGTTACATAAAGTCCAAACTGAAAANNCTGCCTCTTTGTATGTCGGTATTAATTTCCGCTTCCATTTCTGCGATTTTTCTTCTCAAATCATCAAGTATTTCTTTGCCGTCTGTTGGGTAAATATACATCGCCACCGTCAATGAAGCATCAAAATTAACCAGGGAAGACAGCCAATTTATCCCCACAAACCTTGGATACCCTACCACAAATAACGTCCTGTAGTATTTTGAATCAATTCTTACATGGCTAAAATCCACNNTCCAAAGACGATGGGGCAATAATGTCCTTTGTTGAAACCAGCCCTTCACTAAATGGCCTCCCCATCTCCGTTCCTTCCTTAACTTCTGTCCCCCCCCCGTTTTCCCCTTTATTTTGATCTACCACTCCCTCCTGTTTTTTAACGTCATCTCCATCCTTCCCTTTTTTGGTTTTTTTGATCAAGTCGGTTAAATTCATTTTTTTACTGATACTACCGGCGAATTATAATTTAATGTTTGCACTTTTTCGTTTGCCGCCACCTCTTCATTGTAGATTCTGTAAAACAGATTGATTAATTCTTTTGTGTTTAACGGTTTGATATCCAACCCAAGCCTTGCGAACAACCTGATCAGGTGATCTCTTTTTGGCATCAATGAAGCCTTGGCCTTTTCCAAAATATACTCTTTTGAAAACGGTAAACCTTGTGATTTTTTAATGTTTGGCAACAATAAACTTACCGCCTGTGAAGGGGCGCTTTTTATTCCTAACTCCAACAAAGAAAAGGGGATAGCGATATAAAAAGATTTCGACAAAACGTCGTTCTTTTTCACTGTCTCCTCAATAAATTTCCGGTATGAAGTGATTCTTTCCTTGACCAATGGGTTAAGTTGCCTTTCCTCTGCCTCTTTTAGGTTTTTCAAATACGAGGTTACGTCTTTTGCAGTTGAATGTATAATAATTTGGACGGGAAAATTGAGTGAATTTAAGATTCCTCCGTAAGCGTAAACCAGGGCCGTTTGCTCCCTCTCCGACAACAGGTCAAAATTTACCGAAGACAGTTGCAATACCATTGCGCACGCGCCGTCTTTCAGTATAACCACGTTGTCAATTACGTCTTCGACTGGCAGGTGGTCCTGAGTTGACCCCTTGATGGCGATTTTTAATGGGTCGACTGGCATATCTAAATAATAGCCTAAAATTCTATAAACTAATGATTTTAATTGGTTGTATTATTTCCCCTGCTAAATCCACATTGACTCGGTCAAACTTAAGGCCTTCTTTTTCGGTGATGATCAGATATCTGCCGTTTGCTAATGGTGCTGAACTTTTAAACTGACCCAGTGCGTTAGTTTTCAGCACTCTCGACGGGTTACCTGCTTCGTCTTGCACCTCCACTATCGCCCCCTCCACAATTTTCCCTTTCTTGTCTGTTACCATCCCCACCACAATGTTTGGTGTGTCGGGAATGTCTGGCATCGGTATTTCTCCGAATAATATATCGCCCGTCGCCGCTAGCCTCTCGGTTTTAATGTCTAACTTCACCGGTTCCGTTCTCGCCGTTTCCTCTTTTTTGACTTCCATCACCCCTTCTTTTGGGGTGTCTTTCTCTAGTCCTGTTTCCTCCACCGTTTTACCGGCATCCTCCTTGGCGCCTTCTTTCCCCTCCGTTTCTTCTGTCGCCGTTTCCCGCCGTTCCTGTTTTTCTTCTGCTGGTTTCACCGGTAATGACTCCATAAATTCTTCCACTTTCTCTGTGTCTTTTTTGGGCCTGGGTTCTTCTTCCGTCTCTGCCTCTTCAACTTCTTTATCCTCGCTGCCCGCAATGTCTTTCCCCGCCCCCACGCCAAGCCAATTTTTATCGGCTTTTTTCTTAAATACATAAATTGTCGGTGAATAGATCGACCTGATAAATGCGGCAATCCAAGTCTCCAGCGGCCTATCCTGAAAAGACCCGAAAGCCAGTGCTATTCCTCCTGCCCCGCAAAGCAACATTGCCGGATACTTAATAAAAAAAACTATTTTTGATGAGTTGATTAACAACGCCAAAACCACTCCGCCGGCCGCTTTCAAAAATTGCTTCAGCGTCATTTCTCCCACTAATTTGAATTCGTAGGAGGATATTTGCTGTGGAATCGGATGTTGTTCCATCAATAAAATTTTACCTTAATAGACCGACTTTGTGTTTTAATCTTTATTTGTCCATCTTTGGCTAAACGTGCCAAAACCACCTTAACCGCTATCCAAGTTATAATTATCCTGATGTCTCATCTTCTCCTCGTCGATGCCCACGCTGTTTTGCATCGGGCCTACCACTCCATTCCTCTGCTGACCGTCAATGGTCAACCGGTTAACGCCATTTATGGTTTTTATTCCATGTTATTGTCTGCCCTTGACCAGCTGAAACCCGACTATTTGGTTGTCGCCCTCGACTCTCCCGGTCCAACCTTCCGCCAAACCGAATTTGTTGGCTACCGGGCTAAGCGAAAAACTCCCGATCGTGACCTACTCTCCCAGTTGCCGCTTTTACCTCAAACTCTACAATCCGCCCAAATTTCTGCCTTTTCTATGGGCGGATATGAGGCGGACGATTTGATCGCTACCCTGGTCCGTCGTTCTCTTAAAAAAATCCTTCGGTCAAAAACCGGCCATCGGAAAAAAATTATCGACAAAGTCACCATTATCACCGGCGACAAGGATCTTATGCAGTTGGTCGACGACCGCGTTTGCCTCTACGTTCCCGTTCGCGGCCTTTCCGAAACTAGAATTTACACTCCCGTTGAGGTCAAGGAGAAGCTTGGTGTTTTACCCGGCCAAGTTGTCGATCTTAAGGCTCTGATGGGGGACATGTCGGACAATTATCCCGGCGTTTCTGGTATCGGCCCGAAAGCCGCAGTTGATTTGCTTACTCATTATCATTCTCTAGATAATATCTTTCGCCATCTCGATGATATTAAGCCATCGCTTCGTGAAAAACTGAAAACAGATAAAGATAACGCCTATCTTTCCCAAAGGTTGGCCACCCTTATCGACAATATCCCAATCAATTTTTCCTTAAAGTCCGCCAAGCTGACTGAAATGTTATTCTCTGGCCTTCTTCAGCTTTTTGATTCATACCACTTCAAATCCCTCTCTTCCCGCCTTCGCCAAAAATTTAACCACTCCCATCCGTCTCGCCCCAACAACCATCAACCGGTTCAAAATTCCTTATTCTAACTATGATGACTCAACCCAAAATTGCCCTCGTCCACGACTACCTTAAAGAATATGGTGGTGCCGAGTCGGTCCTTGAGGCATTGTCTAATCTTTTTCCTCAGGCGCCTATTTTTACCGCCATCTATCACCCGTCGTCTTTTGGTCCGCACCGCCGCCGTCTGGAAAAAGTCTGGGGCAATCGTGTCCATCAAAGTTTCTTTCGCTACCTTCCTTTTGCTCATAAACTAATCAGTCCCCTGCGTTTACTTTCTCCACTTGCTTTCCGCTCTTTCGATTTTTCCGGCTTTGATCTGATTATTACCTCGGCCACTGGTGCCTACTTCCCTAATTCGTTAAAAAAAGGTCCCGCCAAACTTGTCTGTTATTGTCACACCCCTCCTCGCTACCTCTACGGCCTACCCACCGCCCGTCAGTTAACCAACTTTCCTCCCTTCCGCCTCCTAGTTGCCTTAATTAATCATTTTCTCCGCTTCTTCGATTTTAGGTTCGCGCAGAATGTCGACCAGTTCATTGCCAATTCTCAAACCACCGCCGATCGTATTTGGAAATTTTACCGAAAACCGTCTGTCATTATTAATCCTCCTGTTGATGTTCCAAAATTTAAAATTAAAAACTCAAAACTTAAAACTTCCCCCAAGGAATATTTTTTAACCGGTGGCCGCTTGGCCAGAGCCAAACGTTACGATATCGCTATCCAGGCCTGTAATCAGCTAAAAGTCCCTCTAAAAATCTTTGGTCGCGACTTTGCCGGATTTAGGCGTGAACTCGAACAAATTTCTGGGCCAACCATTCAATTTTTGGGTGAAGTTACCCAAGATCAAAAAGCTGATCTTTATCGCCGCGCCAGAGCCTTTATTTTCTGTTCAGACAACGAAGATTTCGGCATCGTCCCTGTCGAATCAATGGCCTATGGCTGTCCGGTTGTCGCCTACCGCAGTGGTGGCGCCACCGAAACAATTCTTGAAGGTAAAACCGGCACCTTCTTTGATCAGCTATCTCCATCCTCTTGTGCTTCGGCCATCAAAAATCTTAGCCGTCTTAACCTGTCGCCACAGGCATGTATTCTTCGCGCTAAAACCTATTCTTCCGCCGTCTTTGTCCAACGAATTTCTTCCCTTATCCACCGCCTTCTCTGGCGACCAAGACCCTGCCCTTTTTGTTAGCCAACTGTTTTATTCATCCAATCGCTTTTTCCTCAAGCCATTTTTGACAGTCAATTGCCGCCTTACAACCGTCTCCTGCCGCCGAAATTGCCTGTCTGTATTTTTCGTCCACGCAATCGCCCGCTGCAAATATCCCCTCCATGCTCGTCATTGATGGGTACCTTTCGTCTTTTTCTGTCACCACTTGTCCCTCTCCTTTCAGTTCCACCAATCCCGCCACAAAATCAGTTTGTGGCTTCCTGCCGATTGCAATAAACAAGCCGTCAATTTCTAGCGTTTTTTCCTCTCCTGTTTTGTTGTTAAACACCCTGATTCCGGTTAGCCTTTGTCCGTTATCCAAAATCTCCTTTATTTCCGTATTCCACCATATATTGATTTTTCCGTTTTCTTTTACCTTCCTTTGCTCAATCGGGCCGGCCCTAAACTCGTCTCTTCGGTGTATCATATCTACCTTTTCGCAAATTTTAGCCAAATAAGCCGCCTCTTCACACGCCGTATTTCCTCCCCCCACAATTGCCACCTTTTTACCTTTATATAGCATCCCGTCGCATGTTGCGCAGCCGCTTATTCCTTTTCCGATCAAATCCCTTTCTTTCTCCAGCCCCAACCACTTTGCCCCTGCCCCCGTGGCGATAATAATACTTTTCGCCTCAACGGTTTTTTGGCTTTTTAACCAAATCTTAAATCTCCCCTCTGTCCGTTCAATTTTCTCCACCAGATCATAAACCACTTCTCCTCCCAGGTTTTTGACTTGCTGCATCATATCCATCATCAATTTTGGGCCGCCTATTGCTTCCGGAAAACCGGGGAAATTTTCGACTACCGTTGTAATTGTCAGCTGCCCTCCCGGTTGGTTTCCTGCAATTACTAGTGTGTCGATTGTTGCCCTGACAGTATATATTGCCGCCGTCAATCCGGCCGGACCGGATCCGATAATTACTGTTTCATAGTTCGTTTTTTCCATTTTTGTCAGTTGCGGTCCCACCGCTTCGCCAATTTGTATGTCTTTGCACAACCAGTCTTTTTCTCTCGATTGTGTGTATTTTATTTTACCCTCAATTTGCTATTTTTCTAGCCATTGTTAATATTAATCAATGAGCCGTGAAACCCGGAAGATCATTAAATTGATCCTGAAATTCGTTGACCACAAGTCAAGCTTTTTCTTTTGGATTTTTGTCCGTTTTGTCTCTGCCCTTTTCCCCATGCTCTCTATTTATCTTTTCTCACAGGTGATCAAATATCTCGAAAACGGTCGGCCTCTCTCTGATATCGTCTTTCTCACCCTTATCATTCTCACTGTCTTTATTATCGATAACCTTACCCGCCTTTTGTCTATTCATCGGCTCCAGTATCTTATCTGTCAGACCGAGTTTGCTGTCCACCGTCTATTGACCGTCAACCTTCGTGCTCCCGACAAAAATATCCGCCACCAAACCATTCAGGCCATTCGTAATCTTGGTGAGGCCGTCCGCACCACCCTTGAAATCGTCCGTCAGCCGGGGATCGACAGTTTTGTTTCGCTTATCGCCATTCCTGCCATCGTTTTATTTCTTGATTTCCGGATCTTCATTTTTGAAGTTGCCTACATCCTCGTCTACTATTTCACTGACGTTTTTACTACCGAGCGTTATTCGCGACTCAAAGACATCCAGAATCAAAAAACCGAACTATATTATGCCAGGCTTCAGGAGTCAAACCAGGTACGTTCCGAGTCAAAAACCTATATCGACCATTACCGTCACTTGTGCAATTGGGGTTTCCTAGAATGGTTCTCCCTCCAAAATATCGCCGTCGGCTTTTACACTTTAATCCTTTTCTATCTGGCCCGCCAATTCTTTCTTGGTTACAAACAAATCTCTGACCTTGTTCTTATTATGGGTTATGTCAGCTCTACTCAGACTTTTCTCAATTCAATCAGCACTGTCAAAGATCGGCTGACCGATGCTAAAGTCGCCCTTGATCGTCTTTCTCGCAATCATCTGTTTGGTGTCGATTTTTCTGACCTGACCTGACCTTCTTGTCTTATAATTAGTTAATCTATGCCGGAGCTTCCCGAGGTCGAAGTCATTAGACTGTTTCTTGCCGACAAACTCGTCGGTCAAAAAGTGGTAAATATCACCGTTTTAACGGCCAAATCTTTTTATGGCAACCACCGACAGGTCATCGGTCAATCAATCACCAAACTGACTCGGGTTGGCAAACAGCTTTCTCTTCATCTTTCCAACCGAAAAATTCTGCTTGTCCACCTGAAGATGACTGGCCAACTAATATATTCTTCCACTGACCGCACTGTCCTTGGCCATCCTACCAAAGATATGTTTATCCAGGACTTGCCCAATAAATCAACCCGTATAATTATTTCTTTTTCCGACGGCTCCCGTCTCTTTTTCAACGACCAGCGCAAATTTGGTTGGCTTCGACTTTTTACCTCCAAAGAGTTGTCCAAATTCCAATCAGGGTTGGGTGTTGACATTTTTGACCCCTGCTTTACTCCGAAATATCTCTTTTCCCAATTACAAAAAACCTCCCGTCCTGTCAAAGTTATACTTCTTGACCAGGCAAGATTTGCCGGTATCGGCAATATCTATGCCAACGACGCCTTATTTCTTTCCCGTCTTCATCCCCAAACTCCATCCAACTTACTCACCTTTTCCGATGCCAAAAATATTGTCCGTCACCTGGTCGCCATAATGCAACAATCTGTTCTTGCTGGTGGCTCAACTGCCAAAGATAAAAAGTATCTCAAGCCCGATGGTCTTACTGGCTCTAACCAGTTTCGCTTCCAGGTCTACCAGAGGGCAGGGGAGCCCTGTCTGGCTTGCTCCCGGCCAATTCAGCGCATTACTCTTCAGGGGCGGGGCACTTTTTTCTGTCCCTTCTGCCAAAAATATCCTCCCCAAATTTAGTATCATTTATTTAGTTTTATGTCACCGAAGCTAATCAAGTTTTTTAAAGGTTTTGTTTATGCCCAGAATGGTATTTATCATGGTGCCAATGGTCGGAATATGAAAGTCCATTTGTCTGTGGCCCTTTTAGTTGTTCTCTTTAGTCTCCTCTTGGGCATTTCCCCGCTTGAGTGGTTTATCGTTTTAATTTGTATTGCTTCCGTTATTTCTGCTGAACTGATTAACTCTGCCATCGAAGAAATCTGTGACCTTGTTCGCGACCGGCTTCATCTGGACTATTCGGCCACCACTCATGCTCGAGATTTAGCCGCCGGTGCCGTCTTGGTCTTAAGCCTCTCATCCGCCATTATCGGCCTGATCATCTTTATTCCTAAGCTTATTGGCGTTTTCCTCTTTTAGATCTTGATATATCATTATCGCCAGCCACATTCCGCCCATCGCCAATCCGGCCAACACGTCGCTTACCCAATGAACGCCCAAATATACCCTTGATCCTGCCAATAACGCTACAAACGCTAGCCCAAACCCCAACCATAGCCCTCTTATTTTTTTATTGCCGATTTTCTTCCCCGCCCAATAGACCAGCCATCCGTATATTGCCATCGCTATATAACTATGTCCGCTGGGGTAACTAAAACCACCTTGTTCTATTATTGCCATTTCTCCCGGCGGCCTCTCCCTGGCCACTAATCCCTTGATCAAATTGATTATCCCGACTCCAACCATTGACCCCATCCATCTGTCAAAATATCTTCTTTCTTTTTGCCAGTACCATATTGCCATTGTCGACCACACGACCATTACTGCTTGCCAGTTGCCCATTGTTGTCACCCCGACCAGCAGTCGGTCTAACCCTGGTATCCTCCAGCTAATTACTAGTTCAGCTATTTTCTGATCAATCATCGTCTATAATATTTCTATACCTTACAAATCAGCAATTAATAATTCTAACCAATAAATTTTCTCATGACACCATATTTTCTTCTTCTGTCTGTCTTCATCTTTCCTTCCTTCGCTTTTTCCCAGACAACCACCCCCGACCGTATCCGTTCCCGGCAGGAGATTAGACAGGAACTAAGAAATGGCACCCCCGGCCCCACCATCACCAACCAAAACCGGTTCACCTGGACCCAAAACCGTCGTCAACGCCTGGAGTCTCAATATCGACAAATGATCTCCAATCTGTCTCACCGTCTCGATGTCCTGAAGGACTACAAAATTCGTATTCAGTCTCGCATTCAAGCCAACCAAGGCAAAGATGTCGATGGTGCAAGAAAAAAAATGATTGAATTTACCGAGCTCGAATTGGCCTATGGTCAGCACCTCAACCAACTCGAGGACCAATATCAACAACTTGTCTCTGCCGATTCCTCCCGACCTCTCCTTCCTGGCTTAAAAGACACTTACCGCCTTCTGTTATTAGATCTTAAATCACTCAGGCAGGTTTTAATCGACGCCTTGCATTTTTTAGTCCAGGACAATTAATATTTATTCACAGATGAATAAAAACTTATTATTTTCTGTCTTTATCCTCTCTTTTATCTTTTTTTCTGGTTGTAGCCTTCGCCGCCCTTCCTCAGGCGATACCCAGGATGTTTCTTCATCCGACCAGTTTTTCAATAGTCGGCAGGCTGGAGATTCCGGTCAGATCCAAGACACCGCTACCCCTTCTTTATCGGCTGATTATGAAGTCCAACTTCTTCAGAGCCTCGAAAGTCTCCCCGATCTTACTGACGACTCTTCCCAAATCGATTCTACCCTTCAGTAATCTCCCTTTACCTAACCAGACCTAGCGGTTCGTACCACCCCCTCCCTTTCTTGCATAACGGACACTGTTGAGGTGCGGCCGGGCCTTCATGTATGTATCCGCAGTTAGCACACTTCCACTCTCTCTCTTCCTCGCCATCATAAAGATTGCCCTCCTCTAATCTTGTTGTTAGCACTAAATATCTCTCCTCGTGTTTTTCCTCAACTTCTTTTAGTTCCCTAAATAATCTTTCCGCTTCGGCATCACCCTCTTCCTTGGCGATTTTCTCAAAATCGGGATACATTTCTGTCCATTCGTGTTTTTCTCCTTCGGCTGCCATTTTTAGGTTCTCTATTGTCTTCTCCGAATATGGTGCTATGTCGAAGTCTGCCGTCAGTTTTATCTTCTCCTTTATCATCTCAAATAATTCTTCTGCGTGAGCTCTTTCATTGTCGGCCGTCTCCTCAAATACTCTGGCGATCCATTCGTAGCCTTCTTTCCGGGCCATCTTGGCAAACATCAAATATTTGTTTCTTGCCTGGCTTTCTCCTGCAAATGCCTTTAGTAGGTTTTCTTGTGTCTTTGTCATAAACCATTTTACCACTGTCAACCTCATTGCCTTTCGGCAACTCTTTCTGCTACAATTGTAGTATATGACTTGTGATTGTCACTGTAACGGCAAATGTGGACTCCTCGGCGGTCTCGAACAAAAGGTAATCAACGTTCTTTGGCAGAATGCCAAACCCCTAAAGCCCCGCGAAGTTCTCGATGCCCTAAACCGTCAATATGCTTACACCACCATCATGACTATCCTGAACCGTTTATATCGCAAAGGGCTTATCCTCCGCCAACTTAGAGGACGGGTTTTTTATTATTCTCCCCGCGAAAACCGCCAGGAGTTTGCTTGTCGTTGCCTTGAAGATTTGTTTTCCCGGCTATTTTCTTCTTACGGTGACTATGTTGTCACTTCCTTTCGTCGCTCTCTAAAAAAATTCCGCTCTTCCTGATTTTTGGTCCGACCATCAACCCCTTGACAGGTTTTACTATTAATACTACACTCGTAGTAATAGCAGGTGGAACTAGAAAATTGCTTTTCCCCCGGCCTAAAGCCGGGGGGCATATGAATGAAAAAACGCCGCCGTAATTCTCTCTCTACTACCTATCGTCTTGAGGGCATGCATTGTCCGTCTTGTGAGGTCTATCTCCAAAGTGCCGTCTCCGGTCTCCCTGGTGTTAAGTCGGTAGCCATCTCTCGCCCCAAGCAAACCATCAAAATTACTGCCGTCCCCGGTCGTCTTCCTTCTCCGGATAAACTAAATTCCTTGCTTTCTTCTCGTGGCTACTTCGTCTCTTCTCAAAAGGGGACTGTCAAGCCGGTTTTTTCTCTTGCCGGCATTATCTTGTCCGTTATCGTCTTTGTTTCTTTTGGTTTGGCCCTTCGTTTTTCAAGTTATTTTTCTGGTGTTTTTTCCTCTCCTTCTCTTGTCCCCCCCGCCTTCTTCATTTTTGGGCTTATTGCTGGCTCTTCCACTTGCGCTGCCCTTACTGGTTCTCTACTGCTTTCTCTCCAGCGCCAGCAGGGCGGCGGTTCTGCCTCCACCTTATTTTTTCTTTCTGGTCGGGTCGTTGCCTTTACCCTTCTGGGGGCAGTTTTGGGCGCCCTAGGGTCGGGTTTTCAGTTTTCCCTTACCCTTGCCTCGATTTCTTCCATCTTCTTTTCTGTTTTCATTATTACCCTCTCCCTGCGCCTTATTGGTCTGCCCGCCCTTAACCTGCCTGGTTCTCTTTTCCCATCCCCGATTGCCAATTTTATCTCCAGAAGCTTTCGACCTTCTCCCTTTAATACTTTCGTGGTTGGCTTTCTAACCATTCTGCTACCTTGCGGTTTCACCCTCACTTCCCAAACTTTTGCCCTTGCCTCCGCTAGTCTCATTTCCGGATCTTTGATCTTGTTTTTTTTCTCTCTTGGTTCCTCCCTGCCCCTATTCCTTCTTGCCTTTTTGGGCAACAAAATCCTAAATAGCCGTGCCTCTCGCTACCTTGCCCCGCTTTCAGGACTATTAATCATTTTATTTTCCCTCGCTAATATTAAGTCGCAACTGCAGTCTCTCGACCTCCTCCCCGCTTCTTTTGCTTCTCGTTCGGTTTCTCCTAGTGATCTCCCTCCGGTCCAAAATGGTCGTCAGCTCATCAAAATGACTGCCTCTGCTTCCGGCTACCAGCCGTCTGATTTTAAAGTCAAAGCCGGCATTCCCGTGCGTTGGGAGATTACCGATATCGGCACCAACGGTTGCACCAATGCCCTCATCTCCCGTTCTCTGTTCCCTGGCCGTGTCACCCTCACTCCCTTCTCTACCTCTGTTATTGAGTTTTCTCCGCCTTCGCCTGGGACTTACGGTTTCTCCTGCTGGATGGGTATGGTCCGCGGTACTGTTGAGGTTATTCCTTAAGCCTATGCCAACCAAAAAAGTCGCCAAACTCTCTCTTTCTGGCATGCACTGTTCCTCCTGTAGTCTCCTGATTCAGCGTTCTCTTGCCTCTCTGCCTGGTGTTGACGATGTGTCTGTAAACTACGCCAATCAGAAGGCCATCATTGTCTATCGTCCGTCCCTCGTTTCCTTAGATACCATTAAAAAAACTATTTCTGCCACTGGCTACCAAGTCGTCAACGCCCCTGTCTCGCCCGTTTCTCAGGCGCTTTACTGGCGCCGCCATTTCCTTCTCTCTTTTTTCCTAACCTTGCCTCTTGTTCTTTCCATGTTTATTGCTATTCCTCACATATTTCCCCTCTCTCTCGTCCTCACTTCCCTCATCCTCGCCACTTCCGGGCGTAGCTTTTTTCTTGGTTTTGTTTCTGCCCTCAAACTAAAAACTTTCACCATGGACAGCCTAATCGCCCTCGGCACCGCCTCCGCCTACCTTTTCAGTTTATTGACCCTAACCTATCACTATTTTGAGGTTGCCGCCTTTTTGGTAACTTTTGTCGTTCTCGGCAAATGGTTGGAAAGTCTTGCCAAAGCCAAGGCGTCTACTGCTGTCGACAAGCTCGTTAATCTTTCTCCCCAGGTAGTTCACCTCAAAACTAAAACCGGCCTTTCCGACCTCCCTCTCGCTTCGGTTGTCAAGGGCAACACCTTGGTCGTCAAGCCCGGTGAAATTATTCCTCTTGATGGCGTTGTCGTTTCTGGCTCTACTTCTGTCGACGAATCTTCTCTCACTGGCGAAAGCCAGCCCGTCGACAAGCATTCCTCTTCCCTCGTCTTTGCCGGCACCCAAAATCTCACTGGTTCAATTGATCTGGACGTTACCGTCGATCCTTCCCAAACTTTACTCTCTCGGATCATTGGCCTTGTCGAGTCTGCCCAAAGTTCGCGCGCCCCAATCCAAAACATTGCCGACAAAATATCGGCCTACTTTGTTCCTGCTGTCTTTTTAGTCTCGGTTATTACTTTTATTCTTTGGCTCTTTATCTTCGGGCAATCTTTCGAATTTAGCCTGCTTAGATTTTTGTCGGTTCTGGTTATCGCCTGTCCTTGCGCACTTGGTTTGGCCACTCCTACTGTTATTATTGTCGCCACCGGTTTGGCTGCGGATTATGGCATCTTAATTAAGGGAGGGGAAGCTCTCCAGCGGGCGGCGTCAATCGACACTTTAGTTTTTGATAAAACCGGCACCCTTACCCTTGGCCGTTTGCGCGTCACTGGTTTTGTTAATCTTAGCCGTCTTTCCGACCGCCAGATCAAAAATATTGCTTATTCTTTGGAGCTAAGTTCTGAACACCCCATAGCTAAGGCTGTAGTTGCCTTCGCTGCCTCTTCGTCGCCTCTTTCCGTTTCCCATTTTCGTGCCATACCCGGCGTCGGTGTCCATGGCACCATCAATGGCCAGCCATACTTTATCGGCCGTTTGTTAACCAACACTTCTCCTGGCCAAACCGAGATTGTGCTTAAGCAGGGGAGCCAGCTATTGGCCAAATTTACCCTTGCCGACCGCCCCCGCCCCCATGCTCGGCGGGTTATCAGCTCTCTGGTTCGTCGGGGATACCAACTCTATCTTCTCACCGGCGACAACCAAACCGTTGCCGACTCCTTAGCCAAAATGCTCGGTCTAGACTCTCGAAATGTTGTTGCCAATCTCCTCCCTCACCAAAAACTCGAATTCGTTAAAAAACTCCAGTCCCATGGCCGTCAGGTCGCCATGGTCGGCGACGGCATCAANNGTGCTGGTCGCCACCGTGCCGCCGCTCTTCTTCGGTGCCGAGTGGTACCCGTTCATCTACCGCGGGCTCGTCGTCTTCGTGGTCTCGTGCTCCTGCGGCCTTGCGCTCTCCGTGCCCGTCGCGGTGGTGGGCGCAATGGCGAACGCTGCGAAGCAGGGGACAGTCTTCAAGGGCGGCGCCTACCTTGAGACCATCGACACGGTGAAGGCGATCGCGTTCGACAAGACCGGGACCCTGACCATCGGACGGCCCGCGGTCACGGATGTCGTGACCTTTGACGATCTCACCGGGGATGAACTGCTCGACCTTGCCGCCTGCATCGAGTCGTGGTCGGGCCACCCCCTCGCAGCAGCGATCGTCCGGAAGGCTCGCGAGAGCGGGACGTTCTCGGGTCGGCCGGCCGTTCAGTTCGAGGAGACGGCCGGGCGCGGGGTCGCGGCGACGGTGGACGGCCAGGCATGCCGCATCGGCAGCCCCCGCGCCATGCTCGAACAGGGCATCGACATCGGTCACGCAGAGGAGACGATTGCCCGGAACGAGGGTGAAGGCCGGACCGTGGTCCTGGTCAGCCGCGACGGGACGCTCGCCGGCCTGGTCGCGATCGCCGATGAGGTGCGGCCCGGCGCTGTCGAGGCCTTGCAGCGGTTAAGACGCGCCGGCGTCCGGACCGTGATGCTGACCGGGGACAACGAACGGAGTGCCCGGGTCATTGCACAGCGTGTCGGTGTGGACGAATACCGGGCGCAGCTCCTGCCGACGGATAAGGTCGACGTGGTGCGGCAGTTGAGAGAGCGGTACGGTGCAGTGGCCATGGTCGGCGACGGCATCAACGATTCTCCGGCCCTTGCCCAATCACACCTTGGTATCGTCATGGGTAGCGGCACTGACATTGCCATCGAGTCTGGTCAAATCGTCATCATGAATAACCGCCTTTCCCGGCTGCTTGCCCTTTTTGAATTATCCAAAAAGTCGATTAAAAAAATCCATCACAATTTTTCCTACGCCTTTGCTTACAACCTTGTCGGTATTCCTATCGCCGCTGGTCTTTTTATTCCATATAATCTGTCTCTTCGTCCCGAAATGGCCGCCTTGGCCATGTCGCTTTCTTCCGTCTCTATTGTCCTGAATTCTCTATCACTTCGCCGTTTTCGTCCTAATCTATCCCCGTCCAAATTTATTAGTTAAAATATCATCTATGTTCATTGTTTCTTTCCTTCTCCTTTCTCTATTTTTCTTTTTTCCTTCCTCCGCTTTTGCCCAATGTCCGGTTTGTATTATCACTGTCGGTGGCGGCATGCTTTTGGCCGACAGGTTGGGAGTAGACGACCTTTTGGTTTCGATTTGGATCTCTGGCCTAAACACTGTTTTGGCCTATTGGTTGGCTCCAAAAATCAAGATTAAGCCGTTAAACAGACGCACTGTTCTCTCTTTCCTCTTTTACCTCCTCACCCTCTCCTATTTCTATCTGACCAAAGAATTAGGTGTTCCCCAAAACACTCTCCTTGGCATCGATAAGATCTTCCTTGGTCAAACCGCTGGTCTATTCGCCGTCATTGCCGGCAATATTCTCTACGCCGACACCAAGCGTCGTCGCCATCATCGCTCTCTTTTCCCTTACGCCAAAGTGGTTTTCCCCGTCGGCCTACTCCTTGTTCTTACCCTGTTTTTTAAAATTGCCTTCAGCCTATGACCGACAAAATCCTCTATCAATCCGGCCGCTTCCGGCTCTCCTTCGCCTGGTATGACCTGTGGGTGGGAGCCTTTATTGATACCGCCAAACAGAAACTCTACTTATGCCCCCTGCCGACCATCCTTATCACCGTTAATCTCTCTTCCTGATTGTTAAAATAAGACATGATCAACAATACCGACCTTCAAAAGTTTATGGATAGCGTCAAAAAAGCCGAATCTGGTCACCGCCTCGACCTATCTTCCGACGAAGATCTTTCTGTCGCTATCATGAATTTAATTTCTATCGAAGAACATATGTTCTTTACTGCCCAAAAAACCGGCAAGTCTGAATATCTAGACATCCTTCATCAAGCTAGGGAAATGCGCAAAGAACTATTAAAGACTATTATCAAAGACTACGAAGGTGAGGTTTGGTGTATTAGTAAGCACCTTTTAGCTGCCTCCATGCGTCTGTTTGAGGTCGGCACTAAGGCCTATCATTCCGGCGACAAAACCAAGGCCAAAGACCTCTACCAAAAGTCCTACAGTCTCTATAACCTTTTTTGGGGGCTCAATCTCGGCCTAGTGAAGCCCAATGCCCAGTCTCTTACCCCTCAAGACCACCAGGAATCGCCTCTGCCTTCCAAATCAACACTTCTCACCAAAGTCAACTCCGTTGTCGGCAAAATTTTGGATTGCTGTCGCGAATAAACTCAACTCTCCGACAGTATTTTAAGCCCGGTTTCGTTGTCATATTTTTTAATCAGTTCGCTGCTAACCGCCTCAATTATTATTTCTCCGACCCCTCCTACCCTTGCCTCCACCAGGTGTCCTCCCATCAATTCTCCGTTAGCCCTTCCTAGCCCTACATGCAGATGTATTACCAATTCACCCTTTTCATCCCTAAACACGTTTCCTGTTAATGTCACCATCTCCAGCGCCTCTTTCAGCACCATCGGTGTATATTTTTTCGTCTCGACGTTATAGTGGGCGATTTCTGCTCTGTCCACCGCCCCAATCCCTTGAATTAGTCCGCTCGTTATTCCTTCTTTTTGACACCAGCCTTTTATGGTTTCCACTATCATCTCCCCCTTTCTGATCACCAATATCGTTTTGTCTTTGTTTAGTTTGCCTTCAACCATGTCTTATTCTACCAACCCGTCCTTTTTGCTATACTTATCTAATTAAATATTAACCTTTTTATGCCCGCCAACCTGCAAGAATTAGCCCCCGCTCCCGAACAAAACGTTAGAAACGCCGCGGTTTTGGCCAAAGAATTTCGAGAGTCCCAGCCGGTAGACAGTGCTCGGGTTTTTCAACTCGCCCCCCACCTCGACAAAGCCACCCGCCAGCCCGATGGTCGTCTTGATTTAATTCCCGGCGACAAAACCTATATGTTGATTCAGGCTGGCACCTCCCAGGCCGAGGCCGGTCGCGCAGTCGTTGTTTTGGCCAGCGCCACCGCCGATTCCTCCGGAAACGGCCAGGTAGACCTTGAATATGCCTATGCCGATTTTGACCAAACGGTAGGGGAGATGCCCATAGACATCGTTCTCAACCGTTTTCTTACCGACCCCACCGTCAATTATGGTTTGGCCAAAGATGTCGACTGGTCGAATTTTGGCAGCCGTCCCTTCCTCTCTGAAAACCCGCCCCACCTTGGCCGCCTGGAAAGTGCTGGTGAAGGTGACATTGACCGTCGCGGCTTGATTGCCAAAACCGTCACCGCCATCGATCGTGGCCGGACCGGATCTTTTTCTACCGAAGTTCAGCTTGGCCTAACCGACAGGACTCAAAACGAAGTTCTTGGCAGCCCCGCCGACGACAAGGTGATTGACATCCGTATTGCCTCCAAGCCCTAATTGTCCGATGGGTGGCAAACGCCTGGTTAAGGTCATAGAGTCTTCCCACTTTTGCCACGGTGGTTAAATTCCTCCGTGGTCTTTCCCCAGGTCGACACCTGTTCAGGCGGCTAATTAGTCTTTTTTAATCATCGGCTTGCCGCAGCAAACCAAAGTCCCTCCCCCCACCTTCTTAACTTCAACCTCGTTTCCACAGATTTTGCAGATATATTTATCTCCCGCTTTCATCTATTTAATAATAATTATTAATCATAATATTCTAACCTGTCGTCCTCTTCTGTTAACATAAGCCGATGCCGCCACTTCCGGATTTCAATTTTGAACTTTCCCAATTACCCGGTTCCACCAGGTTTTTATTAGGCATCGACGAAGTTGGTCGTGGTCCTCTGGCCGGGCCGGTTACTGTT
>DCTR01000044.1 GCA_002329385.1 Candidatus Shapirobacteria bacterium UBA1435 | reverse complement strand
CGATCACTGGCCTGACTGGTTTGCGGAGTGGTGGGAGTAATGGATTGCCGGCGAGTGGAATAGAGTTTCCAGGCTAAAGCAATGACGACAGCAATGCTGACAAGGCTGACGATGGTGATAAAGATAATTTTGTTTAGATTTGGGTTTTTCATTTTATCGCCAACCTAAAGATGGGTTATAAACCATGGCTTCGACTTCATAGACTCCGCCACGGGGGATGGTATAACTTAGATAAAATTCATCCTGCCGTTTTTGATTGGTTTCGAGCCAGTTGCCCGATTGTCCGTTAATACTTATCCTAAACCTGGCCTTAGTGACATTTACTCCACCGCCGGTTATGCCACGAGTGGCAAGATAAACAACCTGATCGCGACGGATAAGGTCGAGGTCGTTTATTTGGTTCCACTGGGAATCATAGATCCGGACAAAATCACAGGTCAGCTCGCCGGGGACAGGAGTATTGGTGGGAGTAGAGCTAATCCTGGGGGTAGAAGTGGGGGTGGTGGTAATTCTGGGAGTAGAAGTAGGAGTAACAGTAATTCTTGGGGTGGAGGTGGGAGTTACCGAGATTCGCGGTGAAGGGGTGGGGGTAAGGGTAATATCGGGCTGGGTAACAGTTAACCAGCGAATGCAACCGTTGCTTGGACAAGATTGACCCAAATTGTCCCAATCATTGGCGTCAGTGACACATCGGTTTGGACCAACCCTATTTTTGTAAAGAATACTTCCGGCCGAACAAAGATAATTACACTGGCTATTGTCGTAAGCGTTAACTTCAAAAACATAAATTCCTGACTGGTTTGGCTGGAAAACTGCGGTGGGGTGATCGCCTTGAGCCAAACGGCGAATGTCGGTACCATTAACCACACGGTCGCCGATATTATTGACCTTGGCGCTGCTGATGATGCCGAAATGACTGACACTGGCATCAAGATCAACACTTTGACCAAGGGTAATCGTCAGGTTGCCGGACTGTCCGTTTTGGGTCAGACCATTACACGAAAAAGATGGCGGGGACGTGGTAGGAGTGGGAGTCGGCGGTTGGCTGGGAACAGGGCTGGGGGTAGTTGAAGGTGGAGGAGGGCTTGGCTCACAGCCAGGCCCGCAGTGACGGTCGATAGCAAAGGCGACACCGCCGTCCCATTGACGGCCAGTATTCGGGTCTATGCAGGGATACCCCCCCACCAGGCTTTTGATATCTAGCTGAATTGCCTCGCAAAAAGCCGACTGCATGGTTTCGGTTTTGGTCTCGCCGTTTCGGACGGTGGGCTGGACATATTTTACCCGGCCAGACAAGCATTGATCAGCCTGACAATTGCAGCCTCTAAACTCCTGAATTTCGTAGGCGATGTCGCGACCGGTGTTGTTGATAAGAGTAATGGAGGTATTACTGTCACGCCGGCAGATAAGTTGGCCCTGTTGGCCAGGAGGGGTGGTGGGAACCGGACCGCCTTGGGTACAACAACAGTTTTGACTGCCGTCTTCGGCGGTTGTGCAGTCGCCCTGATTCCAAAACCAGTCAGAAGGACACTGATGTCTGGGCGCATACCAAGGACAACCAGAGGCGCCCTTTTGGAGATTTTGGGTGCGTTTAACAAGAAACACCCCACCGACAAGAGACAACGAAAAGAAAACAAGTGTAAGAATAGGGTAATACCGTTTTATTCCCGAAATAGCACTAAACATTTTCAGTTACAGTTTAAATTACAATCTTAAGCGATGCAATAATTAATGATACCTATAAATTAAGAAAAAACCAGACGCCACCAACAATAAAGAAAGGCCAAAGAGGACGGCGGTGGGAAAAAACACACCGCTTTGGGGTGGGGTGACGGAAACGCTGGGGCGAGCGACTCGGGTGGTTGGCAAGACGGTGGGAATGGTTTTGGGAGAAGGGGTTGGGGTGAGGGTGGAATGGGCG
Organism: Candidatus Shapirobacteria bacterium UBA1435; assembly: GCA_002329385.1. Classification (GTDB taxonomy): domain Bacteria; phylum Patescibacteriota; class Microgenomatia; order UBA12405; family UBA12405; genus UBA1435. The sequence goes on along the minus strand of DCTR01000044.1, from coordinate 3,497 downwards.
GACGGGGATGGTATGACGGTAACTGTAGATTTGGGCAAAGATGGGGTGGGAGTTTTGGTGGGAGCGGGCTTGACGGTCGGGGTTGGTGTGGCTGGCCGGGTGGGAGTTTTGGTGGCCGAGGCGGAGGCAGAAAAGGCAAGAAGGTTGCTGTCATTGGAGAGTTGGCCAGCAAGATCAACAGTAAAGTGACGACTAATGGTAGTATCTTTACCGGTCTGAGAATTGGCGGCCGAGACGGTAAGAGTATACTGGCCAGGAGACAGAGGCTGGGAAGGAGAATGGTGCCAAATTCCCTGGCTGTCAACAAACGCCCTTTCTGGCAAACGCAGTTGGCCAGAAACCAGAATCAGGTCAATGTTGGTGTTGGGAGTGCCGCGGCCAAAAAAGTCGGGCATACCGACACGGACAACGTCTACCTCATTGGGATAATTTATCTCGAGGACGGCAGCCTTGGCAGTCGAGGACTGTCGGGGGAGATTGCCCGGGACCTCCTGAATCTGGGGGGGCTCGGAAAGCTGATTACGCCCTAAAATGATGTCGGGGACGGGATTGTTGTTGGCGGTGTTGTTGGTTACCTGGGTTGGCACGCCGTCGACTGAAATGACGACGATGTCCTCGGGGAGATTTTCACCTGGGGAAAACCAGTCATCTTTGGTTTCGTTAAAACAGGAGGCCAGGGATATATTCCAATTACCGCTGGAAGTGACCAGGGCAGAGAGGGGTGAGGCTTGGGGAATTGATAAATAAACAATGGCGGTGGTGACCGGTTGGTGGTTAGAGTCATATATTTTTCCCCAGGCAAGATTGGAGGTTGGCAGGGGCGATGTTGGGCTTTTACCTGTTTTTGTTTGGTAATTTTTGGAAGTATACTGGTTGCCGTTGCCAACAAGAGTAAAACTATAAATAGTGTCAGATTGGAGGCCATTTACCTGAAAGTAGTGAATTTTGCCGTTATCGACCTGGTCGAAGATGGTGCGGTTGTCAACCAACAAAGAAAACCGACAATCGGCATCGGTGAGAAAGGACAAGTCAAAGGAATTGTGGGTCTGATTGGTAATCTGGGGGTTTTGGGGCAGACAGGAAGCACTAGCCCTGGGACTGAATATCTTTGTATTGCCGGTCAAATATATGCCACCGATGGTGCCGGCAACCAAAAGAACAATGCCAAGCAGACTGGGGATAGTCTTTTCTTTTTTCATCTTAAGGTTGTTGGCCACTACCGGTGGCAGAGCTGGCGGCCGATTGATATTCCTGACGGTTTTCGATCTGCAAGAGAGTATCAATTTCCAGATTGGGGTCGATCGGACGGATCAGATTGTTGACCTGGGGCTGTTTGAGAGGACCAATCATTTTTGAATAACTATTCTGAACAATAAGGGTGAAGATGGCCAAAAAAGTGACAACCGCGATTACTACCAGGTAGGTGGATAGTTTATTTTTTTTCATTCTCTTGGTTCCAAAACAGATATTGGTTGGTATAACTGAACTTAATAAAGTTGGTAGGGATGTCTTGGTTTTTGTCTTTCTCCATTTGCAGGGAAATTTCTCTGATGTTGATTAGGCGGCGATTGGCGGCCAAACGACCAAGAAAATCGACTACCTGCGAAAAACTGGTTCTAACGCTAACCGGGGAAACAAAAGAAGCGATATGACTTTCAGGGGGGTATGGGTTGTTGTTTTCCGGATTAAAGCCGATGGATTCGAGCAAAATACCGGAGTCCTGCGAACTACCATAAAGCTGGTTGTAGGCATGATTGTAGCGCGGACTATCGGGGAGACTGGCTTCAATTAGTTTATATTTGCCTTGCACCTGCGAGAAAGCTTCCTGGGCCTGAATCACGTTGGTAATTTTAGATCTCAACTGTTTGACAAGAACTTCCTTGGAACGGATTTCACCGAGCAACGATGAAATAGTGTAGGCAGTCGGCTTGATTGCAAATATCAAGAAAAAAGAGATGAGCAGGAATGTCCCGCCGATCTCGACACTGCGGGCAAATTTTTCGTTCTCCTGCTGTTTCCTGATGAATTCAAACAATGGTTTTGATTGGGAGACTTGGGTTAGTGGAGGCATTTAGGTTTTAGGTTTATTGTTAAAGACCAGATTAATCTTGATCAGGTAATTATTGGCCTTGGGAAGTTTGCTGATAGTGTTGACATAGACGGAATCAATGTTGGGATTTACTGAAAGGTTGGTAACAAAATCGACAATCGAGCTTTCCTTAAAGGCCTCCAGTTCAAGGTTGGCGACCACTTTGCCGTCTTTTGGGTTAGTGCCAATATTTAGGGTCTGATAGACGATATCGGGAGGAGTGCTTTCCATCAGGCTTTTGATTTGGGGAATAAAGGTAGGGCGGTTTAGATAAAACTCCTTGACAAATTTCAGACGTTGCTGAAGGAGATTGTATTCTTTCTCAAAATCTTGGATACTGGCCAGAATGGCTTTCTGTTGGCGGATAGTTTCGGACAGGTCGGAGTTTTTACGGTCAAGCCAAAACCGGGAAAGGAAAGCGCTGATGACAATCAGCTCGGTAAAGACAATAACAAAACGGCCGACGGTGGTCACCCAGCGGAGAAAACGATTGCCAAAAGAGTTGACATTTTCCGAGTCCGGCAGAAGGGATGCTTCCTTTTTCTTGGCAGGCATATAAATCAGTATATATGACCCGACAAGTTAATTGAAGATGGGCGCAAACTAGTGATCCCGCTCAGCAGGGCGACGAAGGAGAACAGTCAGTTTGCTTAGATATTTTCGATACTCCCCCACTTCTTCGATTTGAAGTTTGCTGGCAGTATAGATATAGGAAAAGATACCCAACAAAGAAGAAGCAGTGAAGGCGATAATGAGTGAGACGGTTTTGGTGGTATTTAAGACAAAAAGATCGATAATTTTGACACTGGTCCAGGTGACCAGGCCAGTAACTAAAGATGAGGAGGCGACCTTGGCAAGACGAGAGAGGGAAATTGTTTGACTAAAACCATCAACATTGCGGCAAAAAAGATACAATAGTCCCGTAAGCTGGACAATATTGCCAAGAGAGGAGCTGATAGCCAGACCAATAACGCCAAGGCTGGTAAAGTTAACAAAAAAATAACTGGCAGAAACGTTAAAAAGCAGGGAAACGGCAGAGACATAAAGCGGGGTCCGGGTATTATGCAGAGCGTAAAACGAGCGAATTAAAATCTGGATGATCGCCTGGCAAACGATGGCCGGGGCAAGGAAGGCAAGAGTTTTGGCGGTCAACAGAGTGGCCGCCCAAGGAAACTGCCTGGCACCAAAGACTATCCTGACCAAAGGAACCCGGAGAACAAGAAATAAAACACTAACCGGCAAGGCGATAAAAATGCTTTGGGCAATAGCCTTATTAACCGTCGATTTGAATTTATCGAGCTGGTTCTGGGCAATATTTTTTGAAAGAATGGGCAAAGAGGCCTGACCGATGGTGGTGCCGAATATACGACTAGGAAGATAAATGAGCTGAAGGGCAAGATTTAGTAAT
>DCTR01000010.1 GCA_002329385.1 Candidatus Shapirobacteria bacterium UBA1435 | reverse complement strand
CGGAGGTTAAGGTGATGGCCGGGGAGCTGGTGTTGGCCAGAAGAAGCGATGGTTGTGAGAATTGCCAGTGGAGGGGAGAGGGGTGAAACCGGTGGTAAAATAAGAAATGGATAAAGTTTTTGAATTAATCGAAAGAGAGGAAAAAAGACAGCAGGAAGAGATACAGTTGATACCGAGTGAGAATTTTGCCAGCGAGGTGGTCAAAAGAGCATTGGCAAGTGGGCTGACCAATAAGTATGCCGAAGGTTATCCTGGCAGAAGATATTACCAGGGCAACCGAATAATCGACGAGATTGAACAACTGGCAATAGAAAGAGGCAAAAAGTTGTTTGGGGTAGAACACCTAAACGTCCAGCCGTATTCGGGAAGTCCGGCAAACAGTGCGGTGCAAATGGCGTTGCTGGAGAGGGGGGATAAAATATGCGGGTTGAAGTTGTCGGCNNCGGGGGCCATTTGACCCATGGGCATCCGAGGGTGACTTTTTCGGGTAAATTTTTTGAAAGCGTCCAATACGACGTCGGTGAGGACGGGAGGATAAACTATGACGACCTGGAGAAGCTGGTGGTGGAGAGCAAACCGAAAATGATGATGATTGGGACAACGGCTTATCCGTTTGTATTTGATTTTGCCAGGCTGGGGGTGATGGCCGAAAAGGCGGGGGCGTGGCTGGTGGCAGACATATCTCATATTGCCGGTTTAATAGTCGGGGGGGCTCATCCTAGTCCGGTGAATGATGTTGATTTAATTACCAGCACAACCCATAAAACACTTAGGGGTCCGAGGGGGGCGGTGATCGGGGTGACAAAAAGAGGGTTGGCGAAGGACGACAAACTGGCGGAAAGGATTGATAGGGCAGTTTTTCCGGGGATGCAGGGGGGGCCGCATATGAATACGATTGCGGCAATGGCAGTGGCATTTGAGGAAGCGATGGATAAAAAGTTTAGCGATTACGCAAAACAGGTGGTAAAAAACGCGGCAGTGCTGGCCAACGGCTTGAGGGCGCGTGGCTTTGGGGTGTTTGGGACGGAAAACCATCTGATGGTGGTGGAGATTGGGGAGGGCAAGGGTAAGGAGGCGGCGGTGAGACTGGAAGAAGCGGGAATAATTGTCAATGCCAATACCGTTCCCCACGACAAGGCGGGGCCATTTAGGCCGTCGGGAATAAGGTTGGGCAGTCCGGCGATGACAACCAGAGGATTTGACGAGGCCGATTTCGAGAGGGTGGCCGGGTGGATTGACGGGGTGGTTAAAGGGGAAGATCCGGTTAGAGTAAGGGAAGAAATCAGGAGCTACCTGGGCAAGGAATAGACGGGGGCGATGCCTTTGATGAAGCTTTGGCGGCGGGAGTAGGTGTAGGCGCCTTGGTTGGGGATAATCAAGATATCGCCGATTTCGGGTGGCTGCGAGTAGCAATAGTATCCGAAAGTGTCGGAGGGAGTGCAAAGGGAGCCAAGGATTTGAAGGGGGATTTGCGAGGAAGAGGGACGGGAAAGGTTAATGACGGGGACGTATTGGGATTCAAGCTGGCTACCGCCGATAAGATTAATGCCGCCGTCGACGATAACAGATTTTGGTGACTTGATGTCGATTATTCGGACAATGATGGCCATGGCGCCGGTAGAAACGATCCGGCCCGGTTCGGTAAAAATGGCTAAATTGTCGATTAGAGGAAAAAGGTGGGTGGCAAGGGAATCTCTGATAGCTTGAGCGTAGCGGGAGAGGGGTGGAGCGGGGGAAAGATAATAAGAACGGGAGAAGGAGACTTTTTGGTGAAGGAACTTTGAGGCAATGAGAGCGGCTTCGCCAGCTTCAAAATCGGCAGGGTAGGAGCCGTTTTGACGGTGAGGCCAAAAGCCGCCGCCCAGATCGATAAATTTGAGCTGTTTAAGCATTGAGTTAGAAAAGTTGGCCTTAAGATAGCGGGAAAGAAGGCGGATAGTGTCTTGGTAGGGCGAGACAGTTTCGTTCCAGCTGTTGTGGCAGTGGATGCCCTGAAGGGAGAGGTTAGGGAAAGATTGGGATTGGCGCCAAAACTCTGTCAATTGGTCCAGGGCGATGCCAAATTTGGACCAGTTGCCTTGGGCGGGGGTGTAGATACGGACGGCGGCGGTAATCTTTGAGGCTGACTGGCGGGAGATGGCGCCCAGACGATGGAGTTCGGCAAAGCTGTCAAGGTGAACGATAATTTGGTTGGGGTGGGCAACGGCGAGGGCAAGATCGGCTTCGGTCTTGCCCGGACCGGTAAAAACAATTTTTTGAGCATTAAGGGTGAGGGCGATTTTTAGCTCGCGGCCGCTGGAGACGTCGAGACCAAAGTCGGCACGGAGAAGTCGGCGAAGGAGGGGCGGGGAGNNGTCGGCGAAGGAGGGGCGGGTAGTCGTTGGACTTGACGGCGTAATAGGGCTGATGGTTGGGGATAAGACTAAAACAGGATTGAAATTCGGTTAGAGAGCGGTAAAGTGGGGTGGGGAGGAAGAGGTAGTAGGGGGTTTGGTGCTTTTGGGCATGATGAAGGAGACGGTTTTTTTGGGAGAGCACTTCGTCGACGACGTGATCAAGATGCCCCCCGGGGGGTGATGGCGAGGAGTCGACAAGGTTAGAAAAAAGTTTTTTGGCGGATTCTGGGTGTTTGAAGATCATAGCTGTTGGCGGCAGAAATAACGGGACAGTTTTTGGCCGGTGGAATTGGGTTGGTTGTTTTGGCCAAAAAGAGGAAAATTGGAATAGAGGTAGGTAAAATCAGAGTCAGGATATTTTTCGCCAACTTCGACTTCGGAAAAGTTGACGAATTGCTGGCTTTGGATTGAGAATCTGGTGATGTCGGCAATGGGAGGGGTGTTTAGGTCGGCGGAATAAAGACCAAGGGGCATGGTGGATTTGATGGTGGAGAGGGTGGATGAGGGAGTAAAAACATGGAAAACGGAGCCAGTAAAAGAAGAAGAGGGGTAGGAATAAACTCGGGCGGGTTGGCGGTAGTTTTTGGTTTGAAAAAAGCCGTCAAAAAAGAGCGATTTTAGGTTAAGGTCGGAAATGAGAGAAGGAAATTGGAAGATGTGGAAAGTGGCGGAAGAAAGGCGGGGGTTGCATTCGATGATGGAAATCGAACCGTCGTTTTGGACAATAAAGTCAAAATTGGCGAAGCCGAAATACTGTTGTTGATAGAGAAGCTGGCCTATCTTTAAAAAGCTTTGATTGATTTGATCGACGGTTTTGGAGGAAAATTGCTCGGTCTCCCATTGCAGGCCGGCGAATTTTTTGACGCCGCTTGAATCTTCGGGCAAAAAGCACTGGCGACGACAACGGGAAAGGGCGATGGTTCCAGGACAAATAAAGACGCTAATGCCGTAGCTGGTGCCGGTAATTTTTTGACGGATCAAGTAGCGAAGGCGGGGATTAATTTTTTTGTTTTGAATAAGTTGATCTATCTGGTCAGGATGGTCGATAAAAAAAGTGCCTTCGCCGCTCCAGGAGTTGGGTTTTTGCAGGACGTAGGGGGTTGAAAATGGGGGGTTGTTGAGGCGGCGGTGAAAAATAAAACTTGGAGGTTTGGGGAGATGGTGTTTGGCCAGAAGGCGGTCGAAATAGATCTTGTTTTCCAGGCGGGATTGCCGGGAATAGTCGGTGGAGACCAGACTGATGTGGTTTTGAAGAGACCAGCGGTAGAGGCTGGGCTTGATCTTGAAAGGCAGGAGGTGGGTAACCTGATTTTGTTTGAGAACGGAGGTAATGTCGGAATATTTTACCTGCAGGGCGATATTGCAATTGTTTAGGTAGCCACATTTTGGTTGGGGATGGTAGGTTAAAATGCGGGAGGAAGGAATAAATTGAGAAATCCAGCGAAGGACGACGGACTGATGAGCGGCGAGGAAATAAACAGGCAAAGGGGAGCTGAGGCCGAGAACGATGCTGTCAATGTCGCCGGCAAAAACAGCAACTTTAGGAGTTTTGACCAAGGGGAGAAGAATGGTTATGGTTTTGGCTGATGTCAAAGACGGTGTTGTCGATCAGGCGCTTAAGCATGTCGGTAAAAGTTATGCCGTAGAGGTTGAGGATGTTGGTGACGGTGGTGTCGCATTCTTTGGGGCCGATGGCGGGATTGACGTTGCAATCGATAACGTAGTGGCGGCCGGATTGGTCGACGCGAAGGTCAAATCGGGCATAGTCGTCCATGCGAAGGATTTCGAAGGCGGTGGCCAGTTGTTTTTTGACCGAGGCGGGCAATTCGTATTTTTGATAGTCAATCGAAAGGCTTTCGGCAGAACCCTCGACCCATTTGGTATTGAAACTGACGACTTTAAACTGGCTTTGGTAGGCGGAGCCGAAGATCTTTTCGGCGGCGTAAAGGCGGGTGTCAAGTCCCTGTAAGACGACGGCGGAAACTTCGCGGCCAACAATGAATTCTTCGAGGAGAACGGGTTGATGGTAGGTTTTGATCAAAAAGTTAATGCGTTTTTGCAAATGTTTTTTGTCTGTTGAGACGGCGTTTTCGTCAATTTCGATCGAGCCGTGAGCTTCGTTGAGTTTGGAGATAATCGGGTAATCGAGATTGGGGTCGATGGGGTCGGAAAGGCTTTTGACCAGTTGGTATTTGGGAGTGGTGATGCCCCACTGCTCAATAAGGTTCTTGGTGAGGAATTTGTTGGCGTTGATGGCTTGGCCGATCAGACCGGCACCGGTGTAGGGAATATGAAGGAGTTCGAGGGTGGCGGAGATGGTGGCGGCCAGCGATTCGTCGCCGCGAACGGAGTCGACTAAATTCAAAACAAAATCAGGGCGAAATTTTTTGAGATTTTCGGTGAGCTCGTCGTCGCCAGGAAAGAGGGCAGTGGCGATGCCCATTTTTGACATGACCTGGGAGATAAGCCGGGCGCGGCCTTCAACTTCGGCTTCGGAGAGGTAAAGCTGTTGGGTGGGAAAGTATTCCCGTTTGGCGTCGGAATAGAGAATGGCAACCCTTTTGGGGAATGGGAGGTTCATCGGGTCAAAAAAAGGTAACTAAAGGCTGACTGGGAGGTTCGTCACAGGATTCGGTGTTTTTGATCATTTGGTTTATCCGCTGGGGATAGCAATGATTGTAATATACGATATTATTTTGGAATTTCAAGGACGGCGGGAAAGGACCAGAAAAAGGGCGGGGATAACCAGAAAGGCACCGAGGAATTGAAGTATTTGCGGCCAGAAAAGAAGATAGACGGTTTGGGGGACTTTTTGGGGGGTGATTTTCCAGCCGTTGGCCCAATTATTGACCAGAAAATGCTGACTAACGATTTTGGGACGAGAGTTTTGGATGGTGAAGGCCAACCAGTGGGGAGAAAAAGACTGGTGGAGGACCAGGGTGGAGGAAGAGCTAACCGAGGGGAGGTTGACTTTGAGAAGCGACCGGTTTGGCCAGAGGGCAATAAATGGCGGCTGGTCGATTTGGCCGTTGGGAAGATCTGGCTGGAAATTAAAGAGGGTGTGGTTTAGGGTTTCGTAGGGAACGGGGAGAATGATGATTTGGCGGACTTGACTTTGGCTTAATTGACCGGCGAAAGAAATAGCGTTGAGATGGAGTTCGTAACCGGTGTCGTTGTCGGTGGGCGGAACAAGAACAAAATCCCAGTGGAATTGTTGGTTTTTGGCCAGTTCGTCGTTTAGGGTGCAGACATGGGAATAGGTGTTTTTGAGGCAGTAGCGTAGGGGTAATCCGGAAAGATAACGGGAATTAAAACCGATAANNTCGTGGGGAATGGAGCTGTCGACGATGGCGGTGCCGTTGGTTTGTCCCTGGCTTTGGTAAGTCAGTGCCTGGTTGACAGGATCAAAAAAGAGGTTGGGGTTGGAAGGGTCGAGCTGGCGAAGCTGGCGGTGGGAATAGGTGAGGGGGCGGTGGACGGTAAAAATGGAGCCGTTGAGGTCGATTATCCACTGGCCGGTGGGATTCTGGGAAATTTTAAGAAGGTCGGGATCGATTTTGTTTTGGAGATCCAAAACGGCACGGAAGGGGTAGTAGTTGGGAAGGGCAGGGGAGGGCGGGTTGCCGGAAAGGTAATTTTGGTTTTGGTAGTGGAAGTCGTAATAACCCCAATGATAGGCGGGGTTAACGGTTTTATTGATTTGCTGGAGAGTGACCAGGGGCTTGGCGTGATTGACCTGAAAAAGACTGACGGCGCCAAAACGGTTTAAGGGGGTGACCAGACCCTGCTGTTGCAGGCTTTCTAGAATTTGGTCGATTTCGTTTTTAAAGGTTATCTGGTCGGGGTTTTTGGGGGAGGTGGAGATGGAAGAGGTGTCCCAAAGAATATAGTTGATGTTGTATTTGGAAACGGTTTGATAAAAACGGTCGGGATTGTTGGAATAGAGGGTGTAGAAAAATTCACGATACGATTGTTCGTTTTGATAGTTCCAGCGGTCAAAATCACGGTCGGTGATGCTTTGGGGGAGACCAAACCAAATAAAACCCGAGCCCTGGTATCCCCAGGAGTAATAGCTCCAGCCGGAAGGTTCGTGAAGAGGTAGGGCAAGGATTGTGCCGGGCGGTTGGTTTTTGAGAAACGAATTGAGCAAGAAATAGTCGTTTGGAATGGCNNGACTTTGACCTGGGGGGAGATGAGTTTGCCCTGAAGCAGGGGATAGCCATAGACGGCCAAGGCCAGAGAGGCAAAAATTGTCAGGGGACGAGTAAAACGGGGGAAGAGGGTGAAAAAACGGCTGATAGAGTAGGCAAAGAAAAGGCCGAGGCCAAAAAGATAGAGAATGGAGACTTTGGTAAAAATAAACCGGAAAATTTCCTGAAGAAGCGGGATTTTGATCAGCAGATCAAAGACGAGATTGAAGGGGAAAACCCGATTGGAGAGAAGAACAAAAGGGATGAGGAAAAACGGCAAAAAGGGGATAACCAGTTTGCGTTTGCCAAAAACGGCAAGAAGGCCGCCGATTACCGCCAGGTTGAAAACAAGGTAGCCAACAAGGAGGATGTCGTCGTAAGTAAGATGTTGACGCCAGTCGGCAAGGAGCCGGACAAAGCTTTTGGTTTGGTGGTCGTAAATTTCCCAATTAAAGTAAAAACCTTTAATCAGGGCCGAGTCGACCAAGTTGCCGGTTTCGCGATTTTTGAGGAGAAATTCCTGGGAGTGAAGGCGATTGTTTTGATTTTGGCGGGGGATTTGGGAGGAGGTGAGGGTGTAATAGAGATTGGGGAAAAGCCAAAAGGAGTTGAGGGCGACGGTTAAAAAGAGAAGGACGGCCGGTTGATGTTTTTTGATGCGGTTGTGAAGGGAGAAGAGCAATAGAAAGAGGCAATAGACCAAAAAGAAAGGATACCAAAGGTGGGCGGCGTAGGCCTGGGGGGTGGAAAGAGCGGTGGCCAGGGAAAAAAGTAGCAGATGGCGGCGGGAGGGATGGCGAAGATATTGGACGGTATAAGCCATAATCCAGGGCAGGTAGGCCCATTGGGTGGGGAACATCTCAAAAGGAAGATAGAATTGCTGGACGGTGGAGAGGTTGAATAGGTAAACTAGGCCGCCCAAAAAGGCGGCAGACGGTGACAGGGGTAGGCGGGAAAGGAAAAAATAGAAGCCAAGCGGTCCTAAAATCAGACAGAGGTAAACATAGGCGTAACGGAGGAAGTTGAGGGGGAAAACAAAATGGAACAGCCAAAGAATAAAAACCCGGGGAAGGTCGGCCATATGGGAGTGGCCGGCGGCGGCGCCAAGCCCCTGTTCGGAACGCCAGACGCCAAAAACAAGGCGCTGGAAATTGAGGGGAAAATCGAATTCGGGATGAAGAGTGTCCCAACCGGTGAGAAAAGTGCCGGGAGTATAGCTTTTGAAGGCGATAAAAAGGCAAAGGAGAAGGAGGATGGCGGGATAAAAAAACGGCCTAGCTTTGGTTTTTATCACTGAAAATAGTTTATACTAAAAACGGGTTAAAAAAACAGACGGCCACAGTGGCCAGTATTTGTTATCTGAACAAGAGAGTGTTGACGAAAACAACTTTTTGGGAAAAATGGATCAACTGGAAGCGGGGGGTGGCGGTTTTGTTTCTGTTGCAGGCGGTGGTCAATTTGTATTGGTTGGCAAAAGACAGGATGCCGCCGCCTTGGGATCAGGCGGCGCATATCAGGGTGGCGGTCATATGGCAGAGGAAGCTGGCCGGGGAGAGCGGCAAAAAACTGGTGGAAGTGGTGAGAGATTCGGGCGGGTATCCGCCGCTTATTCATTC
>DCTR01000016.1 GCA_002329385.1 Candidatus Shapirobacteria bacterium UBA1435 | reverse complement strand
CCATCCCTTCTCCGGCCATAAGTTGTGGAACGATGCAGGCCAGCAATCTGGTATCTCTAAGTCTTATCACCCCTTCTGCCGCCGCTTCTCCTGTCATTATCCTAAACAGTTCCTCTCGGATTCTTTCGCCTGCCACCTCATTTATCAGCTCGGCGTTTTTTCTGATTGATTCTTTGGTTTGGTTTTCGATTTCAAAATCAAGCTCGGTGGCTATTCTTACCGCCCTCAACATCCTCAAAGCGTCTTCCCCAAATCTCTCGTCCGGTCGGCCCACCGCTCTGACTATTTTTTTTCCAAGGTCGTCTCCTCCGCCAAAAATGTCAATTAATTTTTGTTCCTTTGTCTCTAGGTCGATGGCCATGGCGTTGATCGTGAAATCCCTTCTTTTTAAATCCTCCTCAATGGATTTTCCCCACCTGATCTGATCAGGATGTCGCTTGTCGCTGTAGCCTCTCTCTGTTCTGAAGGTGGTAATCTCAAAAATTTCTTTTCTGGCTCCGACCACTGAAAACGTTCCATAGGCGTTGTTGCAAAAACTGTTTTTCGGAAACAACTTTTGCATTTCATCTGGTGTCAGATTGGTGGTAAAATCCCAGTCTTTGACTTCTCTTCCCAGCATCATGTCTCTGACCGCCCCTCCCACCACATAAATTTTGGCTCCGTTGTCGCCAAACACTTTTGCCAGCCTTTTGACTTTTTGGGGAATGACAAATTTCATCACCATATTTTAAACCAAAAAACCCCGACCCATTTGACGGATCGGGGTTTAGTTGCCAAAAAATTAAATTATGCGATATTGCTTCTTGGTTCGGCCGCTGGTTGGCCGTTGGTTTCTGGACGGGGGAGGGCTTCCTTGACCACAATGTTGCGCCCGCCCTGATCGGTGCCGTTTATGGTCTCAACCGCCTTGGCCGCGTCTTCTTCGGTTTCGTATTCCACAAAACCGTAACCTTTGCTCCTCTGGCTGAATTTATCTTTAACAATATTTGCCGCGACCACCTTGCCTAATGGAGAAAAAATCCCCATCAGTTGGTCGTCAGTCATGGCGTATGGGATATTTCCCACAAAAAGTTTCTTAGCCATTTTCAGACTTTTAGAACTCCTTTCTACCACAAAATTAAAAAGGCTTGCGCCTTAGTTTGTGATGCTGGTATCCATCCAAACCAATAACAGTATATCAAAAACTGACCAAAACTCAAATTAGCGCCTAAATTTAGAGGCTAATTAGTTTTTTGTCTTTTCTTGTACAATAATCACATGGCTTTACCCACCTACCGTCTTCTCTCTTCCCAAACTGTCGACTCGGCTTTTTCTCCCGACGACATCATCCGCCTGCTGCTTGGTAACCGCCGTCTTCCCCAGTCAAAACACCAGCAGTTTCTTTCCCCGCCCCACCCTGCTTCCCTTCCTCGCCGTTTTCGTCTCAACCGGGCCGCCTCCCTTATCAGGCGGTCGATCATTGAAGGCAAAAAGATCCTAATCTATGGCGATTATGATGTTGACGGCCTGGCTTCCACTGCCCTGCTTTGGACCGCCCTGAATCATCTTCGGGCTGATGTCACCCCTTTTGTTCCCGACCGCCATCTTGACGGCTATGGCTTTAACTCCGCTTCGTTTTTCCGTCTCCAAAAAGAAAAAGGCGTAAACTTTGACCTTCTGATTACTGTCGATAACGGCATTGTTGCCGCCCGTGAATTCGCCAAAATCAACCCCGAATTGACTAAAATTATTGTTGTCGATCACCACCTGCCTCCTGCTTCTTTGCCTCCGGTTGCCGCCGTCGTCCACTCCGCCTCCTTATCCGCCAGCGGCCTGGCCTGGTTTTTGGCCAATCGCCTTACCGGTAATGCCGATCTGGGGTTGGCTGCCTTAGGCACTGTTGCCGACTCTCTGCCGCTTTTAGGGCTCAACCGCAGTCTGGTGGTTCATGGCCTAAACTCTTTAAGGGTCGACCCAAACCCCGGCCTAAAACAACTGATTGCCTCCTGTCGGCTAAAGCCAGATTCTCTTTCTACTCACGATCTGGGCTTTATTATCGGTCCCCGTCTTAACGCCGTTGGCCGGCTGTCGAATCCCACCGACGCCCTCCGCTTGCTGTGCGCCCCTTCGGCCTCTTTGGCCTCCCGTTATGTTCCCGCCCTAAACGATTACAACCAAAACCGTCAACAGCTTCAATCGGAGATGCTAAATCACGCCGAAAAACTGTATCTTCGTCAACCGGCCAAAGACCGTCTGATTTTTGTTTCCGGCCCCGAATACCACCAGGGGGTAATCGGTCTTATCGCCGGCCGTCTTACCGAAAAATATCATCTTCCCAGCATTGCCATCTCTCAAAACGGTGATATTTCCAAGGGTTCCTGCCGCTCAATTCCTCCGGTCAATATTATCGAAGAGTTAAGACGTTTTGAAAATCTTTTTACCGACCTTGGTGGTCACGCCCTTGCCGCCGGTTTTTCCATAAAAAATCAAAACATCCCCGTTCTCCAAAAAAGGCTGACCTCCCACCTTAACCGCCTGCTCAAAGGTGTCGATCTAAAACCGGTCATCGAGGTCGACGCTCAAATGAAGCTATCCTCGGCCACCGTCAAAAATATCAAAGCCATCAGTCAGCTTGAGCCATTTGGCCTGGGCAACCCCCGCCCGCTTTTTTTGTTTAAAGGTCTGCAAATAACTGCCAAAAAAGCGGTTGGTTCCACTGGCGATCATCTTAAACTTAAATTCGACGATCCTTCCACCCCCCGCCCCGAAAATGTGATCACCGACGCTATCGCCTTCAAAATGGGCGACAGGGAAGCGAATCTAAAAATTGGCCAGACTCTCGACCTGATCGCTTCCCTCGATCTTAACACCTGGAACAATTACACCTCTCCCCAGCTTGTTGTCAAAGAAATTTTGCTGTAAAATCAACCCAAAAGCGCTTGAGGTGCCAACACCACCGATGCTGGAGGAAGAAATCGTCAGAAACTAGACCCTCCCGGCCGCCTTACCGTCATTTTGGGCAACGTGTGTCGTTCATCGGAGCACGAAAATTTGG
>DCTR01000015.1 GCA_002329385.1 Candidatus Shapirobacteria bacterium UBA1435 | reverse complement strand
TAGGCCCGTGGTGAAATGGTATCATCGAGGTCTCCAAAACCTTTGTTTATGGTTCGAATCCATACGGGCCTGCATTTTTAGGTTTAGCGGGTCTGGTTTTGGCTTGGAGTTTAAGGTTAGGGGTTTAGGACAAAAAGGAGGTGTGGATGAGTAAAAAAGAAAAATGGATAAGCCGGTTTGAGGAGGCAAAAATGGTGAGATCGAGGGGGATAAAAGAGTATGCGATGGCTTTTGGGATGAGGGAGGACCAGCTGAAAAAAGAAGTCGCCAGAAGGAGGGTGACGGTTGATCTGGGTTGCGGTCAGGGGAGGTTTGTCAGGGAAATGGGAGCAGGGCTGGTGTCAACGGGGTTGGGGGCAAAGGTGATCGGGATTGACTATTTGGCGGAACAATCTCGAGGGGATTGTTGGGAAATAAGGCCGGGGAAATTTGACCGGTTGCCACTTGCAGACGGGGAGGCGGATTTAGTGGTATCGGTGGCGGGATTTGGATTGTATGCCAAAGACGAGAGTGATTTGGGCAGCCAGGTGGTTGAAGTCAGACGTTGCTTGAAATCAGGAGGCGAGGCTTGGGTGGTGGTTTGTCCTTACGGAGTGGGGATTGAGCCGAGAAGATATTGGCTGGAGGATGACGATGTGCCGCAGGAGGAGTTAATTTATGATAGACGGGCGTTGGCTTGTGAAGAGATAGAGTTATATAGGCCAAAACATTATGGCAAGATTAACCATCCGAAATTGTTAAGCAGGGCGAGCTTGTCTTGTTTTCGTAACCGGGGTTTTGAGATAATTGCAAGGCATCGGGTGGATGATACGTCTAGCACCTTGGGGATGGTGGCAATTAGGTTGAAAAAAGTCTGAAGTTGGACGAGGCAGGTTATATGGTTTTGTTGGTTGTAGAATATAAATTATGATGGTGTATGATGGCCAGAGTGGTCAGTATGACAAAGGTGGAAGGCCGGAAACAGGAGGATTGAGTCAAGAAAGTAGGGTAATAAATACGATGGTTGAGGTTGTCGGAAAGGAGCAACCAGAACTGTTAAAATATTGGGTAAATCGAGGAGATTTGAGTGCCTGGTCGGCAGTGTTGGTTGCGGCAAAGCCTGGTCAGGCGGCCAGGGAGGTGGATAACCGGTGGATAATGGAGGCGGTGCAATCTTGGAGTCCTGAGGTTGCTGAAGGGATCGATTTAATTGAAGATGACGGGGCGAGAAGACGGAATTTCCAATCTGGTGAAACTGATACTTGGATTGTTAACAGGGGAGAAGTGTTACATTTGGTAAAAAACAACCGTGATTTTTTTGGAAATGGTGATGTAAGCACTTATGATGAGGCTAAGTCGTTGATGGTTGAGGCGTTAACTGATTCGAACAGAAGAGATGTGGCGACGGGATTGATGTATGGGTATCCCAGGTTGGATTGTGAGAGATATGTAGCGTATGTCATGCCAATGGCGGAGAAGTTGGGTGGATATGCCGACGATGCAGTGGGCAGGATGAGAAGTTTGGGATTTACTCAACTAGAGGCGAAATTTGTCGATAGGTATATGTTTGGCGACTCTCTGCCTTGGAGGAGAATGGCTTTATCGTTGGTTAGCAGGCATATTCCAGTGACCGAAGATCAAAAACAAGCGTTGATGACAATGGAGCCAAGAAGAGATAAATACGGGACAACAAGGTGGATTGGTTTTAAGTCCAGCAGGGAGGATGGAAACGAGGCCTTGGATAAAATAAATCAAAAGATGGAGAAATCCGGAATGGGGAGAGTTTTGTCTGCTATCAGAAATTTTGGAAAATAGTCTGTTGGTTGGCGGGTTTTTGTTTATTCGCAGGGGGTTTCGGTTTGGGAGACGACTTCAAAATATTTTTTGGCGGGGTTGAAACGGTAGCGTTTTTCGATTTTGGTTTGATTGCCGTGATCGCCACAGTCAAAAAGGTAGTCAAAAACGCCTTGGGGGGAAGGGTTGAGCCGGGGAATCCAATTGGAGTAGAGAAAAAGCTTCCTTTGGGTAGGGTTGACGCCAGCAACCAGACCGTCGGTGAAACCACAGCCGCCTTGAGTGGTGGTGAGAAGAATTTCGTGGGGAAGTTTGTCGCCGGTATAGTCGGTGAGTTTGAGAAGTTTGATGACCTGAAGATCGTCGGGGTTGGCAGATGAGGGAGCTGAAGAAGGAAAAGGAGAGAGGTTGCGGTAGGTAAGTTGAAGCGGGGCGGAGGAGGCGTTTTGGTCAAGGTAGGCGGAGGGGATAACGATATCTTCGATAATCTGGTTGTTTTGGAATAGGGCAAGATGATAATTGCCGGCGATGGCCTGGCCAAGGACTTGTCCGGGGCAGGAGTCGAGCGCCCAGTCTTCGATTTTGAACCCCGGTTCAAGATAAATAAACAAATAGAGAGGAGGCTTGGCGCCGGTTATGGGCTCAAGGTCGCGAAGAAAAGAGCCCCGGGGAAGGAGGGTGGAAATTTGGGCAGAGACGTTTTGGTCGGTGGCGGCAGGGGAAGGCAGGGGCAGGTCGGAGATAGGGATTTTGGTTTTGGGGGACAAAATGGATTTAAGCGGGGAAGAGTTGATGGCAAAGAGCAGGGAGGCGATAAAAGCAACGGAAAGAAGAATGGCGGCAGAAAGATCCCNNATATGATAGCATTTTTGGACTTTTGGGATAAATTTTGGCTTCGATTTGGGCGATAATTTTTTGATAATCGAGGGTGGAAAAATCGGTAGTGTCGATTTTTATCAGTCGGCCAAGACGAAGAGGAGTGGCTAAACCGGCGGAAAGAATTTTTTGTTGTTCGTTTAGACAGAGGTGATCAACGTGGCCGGGATGGCGCTGACCGGAAAGGGCGCGGGTTTTGAATCGGTCAAAGAGGACGTCGCCATTGGCGTGGCAGAGAATTTCGACAGCGCGAAAGGGGGTCTGTTTTTGGATGGAGAGCAGGCGGGGGCGGTCGTATTTGGATTTAAAGTTGCTTTCAATAATCAGCGACTTGCCTTGGGCGAGGAGGTTGGCAGTAACCAGGTAGAGGGTGTCGTATGCCAGGCGGCCAATGGTTTGCGACCACTGCCTGTCTTTGATGCCAAGACGATCAAAAGCAAGTTCTTTGAACATATCTTTACTAAAGTAGGGCAGGTGGAAATAGGTGGAGAGTTTTTGGGCTAGGGTGGTTTTGCCGGTGCAGGATAGCCCGGAGACGATGATTAAGACTGGTTTCATGGTTGTGGATTATCTGGTGGGAGAGAAGGGCGGGGGAGCGGGCAGTCGGGGCAAGGGATAAACTGTTGTCGGCGGTGGACCTGGTCGCGAAAATTAATTGCCTCGCCCAGACTTTGGGCGGCGGCCAGGACATTTAGACCATTGTATAAACTTAGCGCTTTTTGAACCCGCGGACATTCGGGTGGGCCCGGCATTTAGTTTAGGATAACAGGTCTTCGGGCGAGGTCAAGAAAACGGGCGGGAAAAGAAATACTTAACGGTGTTGTATAATCTAAATTACCAGCATGCAGATAAAAACCAAATGCTGGTAAAAAATGATTGATCTAGTCAACCACGGAGTGGTTTTGAAACCAAGAGATAAGGCTTTTGAAAAAGGGGGAGTGTTTAACCCGGCGTGTGTCTATAGAGACGGATTAGTGCACATGTTCTACCGGGCGGTGGCGGAGGGCAACCGGTCGACTATCGGTTATTGCCAGCTTAGGGACAACAAAGTGGTTTATCAGGCAGATGAGCCAGTGTTGGTGCCGGAATATCAGTATGAGTTGCAGGGACTGGAAGATCCGAGGATTACCTTTTTGGAGGGAAGGTATTATATGTTTTATACCGGCTTTGACGGAGTGAGCGCGGTGGTGGCATATGCCACCAGCCAGGATTTGAAGAAGTGGGACAAGCAGGGATTGATCAGTCCGAGGATTACTTACGACGAGGCGGAAGACATATTCAGGCATTCGGGGGTTGACGAGAAATATATTTTTTTTGAAAGGTTGTTCAGGAAGAAGCGAGGGGAAGGGGTGATGCTTTGGGAGAAAGACGCGGCCTTGTTTCCAAAAAAAATCAACGGCAAATATGCAGTGATGCATCGAATTTTGCCGGGAATACAGGTGTTGTTTTTTGACAGCTTTGAACAATTGACCATGGATTTTTGGCGGGAGTATTTGGTTAAGCTTAAGGATTTTGTGGTTTTGGAGCCGAAACTTTGGTTTGAGAGCGGTTATATTGGCGGTGGGTGCACACCGATTGAGGTGGATGATGGTTGGTTGTTGATTTATCATGCGGTGGAGAAGGCGGGTGGGGGTGATAATGATTGGATATATCGGGCGGCGGCGGCACTTCTGGATAAAGACGATCCGAGAAAAGTAATAGGTGTTTTAAAGGAACCGTTGTTTGAGCCGCAGGAAAGATGGGAAAAAGAAGGAATAGTAAATAATGTGGTCTTTCCGACAGGGGCGGTGGCGGAAGGGAAAATGCTAACAGTTTATTATGGGGCGGCAGACAAAACCATCGGGGCAAAATCGATGTCGATTGATCGGTTAATCAGGGAAATAAAAAAATAAATGAAAATATTACTTTTGGTTCAGGACTGGATAAGTTTTTATAATCAGGCAGAGGCGTTGGCGACAGGCCTAAAGATCAGAGGGGTTGACCACAAGCTTGTCCGGCTGGCCGAAATCGAAGGGGCGGAAAGTGAGGCGTGGAAATATAAGCCGGACGTGGTGGTGGGGGTCGGGTCGTGGCATAGCGTGGAGCCGTTTGTGAGGTTGCCTAAGAAGTTGGGATTTAAGGTTTTGCCATGGATTGTTTCCGATGATGTAATAGAAAGATATATTGACGAGTATAACCAACTGGAGCTGGTGGCGACACCAAGCAATTATTGTGAAAATGTTTTTGTCCGAGACGGAATTAAAGAAGAAATAATCGAGATAATGCCCGAGGCGGTTGATCCGAAGCAATGGACGCATTTGACGAAAAAAGAAGAGGGGGATTTTTTGGATTATATTTCGGTTAAGTCAAGCTTTGGTTTGGAGAGTAAGTATGATTTGG
>DCTR01000047.1 GCA_002329385.1 Candidatus Shapirobacteria bacterium UBA1435 | reverse complement strand
AGTCGGCCGGATGGGATGGGGGTGGGGGTTGCTGTGGGAGTAGCCGTTGGCGTGGCTGTGGGGGTGGGGGTGGGGATGACCTGCAACCACTCCTGGTCAACATCCAACACCATGTCAAGCCTTCCCTCAAATGGCTCATATGTCCATCTAAGGGGGATAACCCGCAACTCAAGACTCATACTTTCCCCGACACCAAAAAAGCCATTGCCATCCAGGTCAACCCCGGGAGGCACCGCACCAGTCCTGAGAACGAAGTTAATCGGCTGACTAGTCAGCACGAACTCCTGCCACAACAAGTCCGCCTGATGATTCCGCCTGTAGATGCCTATGCCAGAACCAGCCGTTACCTCAAAGTATAGGCGTGAATCAGTCAAACCCCTTGGCTTCAGATCGGTGATTTCAACCACTGTTCCACTTTCCACACCACCATCAGGGCGACCGACCAGCCGCATCTCATACTCATCCTCCACACCGACGTCAATCAGTAGACTACCTTCAGCACCCACACTCTCGGCGATCTTCTGGCCATCACACCATATTTCTAGCCTGCCCACGAAACTACTCGAGAAAGTATAGTGCAATGCCTCTATCCCTTGACCACCGATAGTTATGCTCGCCGTTCCCCTCATCACCGACAGCAATATATTCATTGTTGGTGGTGGTGGATCATCCGCCTCTACCGTTCTCCCTCCCATCATCAGGATGATGATAAGAAGGAAAGCCACACATATCCTTCTCATGATCTTCTCTCCTTTCAAAGGTTTTTGTTACTTATCTACGAGACCCTCCTTTAAACCTGTTTTGGGATAATAGGCTTAAGGGAGAGTCCCGTATAGATTGGAATTGCTGTCGTCGCTACAGAGGGGATGGTTTAATTGGTCTGAAAGCTATATCCAGACTTTAATCGCCATCCTTTTTTTAGATTCTTTTTGTCAAAAATTGTCTTTCCAATGTAAGCTAGACAGCCTACATTGTTAAAGTACAGCTTAATTTTAACCTAAAAATCGTGGGAGTCAAATAATTATAGGATGGTAGGAAATAGGGGAACAAACCCAAAACAATCAGCTAAGATCAAACACATAAGTAACAGATACATACCTATAAATTAACTAATTATATAGGTCTAGTTTCTCACCGTCACCTTGCTGTCGAATTCTTTTGAAATCAGCGCCTCCGCTCCCGTTCCGCTTTCCAAAACAAAGCTAAAATTGACTGCCCTCACCTTAGAGCCAACGGTTTCGCAACTGGCAAATTGCGAACAGTCGGTCACCACCACATCGCCGCTGGTTAAATCTATCGTTCTCACCGCCGAAATCGAGGCAATCTTTTTGGCGTCAATATCGCAGAATAGGGAAGACCCAACCCCAAACTCGTCAGTCACCGTCACTACCCTCGGATCCGTCGCCTCACAGTTAACCTGCCTGGCGTTAATCACATTTCTTCTTAGTTCACTTATTGCCCAGTTACCGTTGGTTTGCACCCGATCGCCCATCTGCACCCTCAATCTGGCCTTAAACGAATCCATCAAAATCGAACTGATCGCCAAGATCACCAATGCCGCCACCCCGGTCGACACCACCAGCTCAATCAAAGTAAAACCTTTCTTCATCAGTTAATTGTAGCCGCTTAGTATTTTGAAAACAAACGCTTCATAATAATCGAATCGCCACTGCCGCTCCATCCCACATTGATCACCGCTTCCTTACATAATCTGGAGCCGCAATCTACCGAGGAGTAACCCACCGAATAGGTATACCCCGAAAAATTCACCAGATCAACACTCGGCACATAGCTTCCCCCGAAAAAATCCACCGCCGGGTCATTTCTGGCCTTTACCAACTCTTCCACCACCAACGCCCCCAATCGACTTGCCTTGTTGCGATCAAATCCTTTGTTCCTCGTTCCCAAACTTTTCACCATCAACGCCACCACCCCCGTTGTCACCAGCACCAGTATCGCCGCCGACAGCACTAATTCCATTAAACTTTGCCCCTTTTGTCGGTCAAAAAATCTATTATTACTTTTCATTTATTAACCCCGAAGTGCTAACCCTCACCACCTCGCTACCTCCCACCCCCTCCACCGAGGTAATGGCAAAACTCACCCCCACATCGCTTGGCCGTCCCGACTGGTCAACCAGTTTTGTTTCATAAGCCGCAAAACACAACGTGTCCAGCCCCAGGGTAGGGGAGACGTTCACCCCTCCTCCCTGCACCAGTTTTTTGCTCACCAGCACCCCCTCCGCCTGGTCAGTCACCGCCTTGATCGTCATATTTAAATTTGCATCCCAACCGATTGTTATATATTTCAAATTTCCACTTACCCCGGCAGGAATCTGCATCCCCTTCGCGTAACTTCTGGCTAAAGACAGGCTTGATATCATCTCCTCCTTCGCTGACCGTATTTTTTGGGTGGCGTTAAATCGGCTCATCATCACCAACGCTCCCCCCATCAACACCGCCATTATCCCCGTCGTTACCAACAACTCAACAATGGTAAAACCTTTACTTTTCATCAATTTATGGGTTTGTCAGCCGGTAATTACAACTGCCCCCACAATCCCCACAACTGGTGCAGCTGGTGCAATTGGTACTACCCACATCCTCCATCCTGGCGCACAAGACGTAAGAATAATTGGTCAGCGGGTTGTAGTAATATGACTGGCTGACCTTTGGATCGTTGGGCTGCTGCTGTAAATAGCCCCCGCTAACCATTGCCGCCACACTAGCCGGATAAACTCCCGTCGTCTGCTTGGCCACTTCCGCCGCAATTCTGATTTTTTCCAAATCCGACATCCGCCTACTGTCTCTCGATTTGGCCAAAGTCGAACTATAATACACCACCGCCACCACCGTCACAATCGCCACAATCGTCACCGACACCAATAATTCGATCAAAGTAAAACCGTTAGCACTTCTCATTGCTGGTTTCTGACACAATAAAACGGACCGGTTGAACCGATACCGGCAAAACTACAGGTTCCGCTTGAGGAATTACCCGAAGTGTCGTTTGATTCCATCCTGGCGCACATGCAATAGCTCGTTCCCACCCCACAGGCCACCGTATAGCCAACACCTTTTGGGTCAAGTGGAAAAGCCTGTAATATTGTCTGTCCCCCAGACGACCACGATTGACCGGCAGCGCAATTTGCCTGCGCCGGATACGCCCCAGCCAGCGCATAATATTGTTCCGCCGCCTTTTGCACCGATTGCAAATCCTGCATTCTTCTGGCATCCCTGGCCTTCTTTTGCGCCGCCGAAAAAGAAAACGACACCAGCGCCATCAAAATTCCGATAATCGAAATGCTCACCAATAACTCAAACAAGGTAAAACCCAAATTGCTTTTTCTTTTCATAAATTAATCATAGCCTAAACTGTAATTTTTGGCTATCTGGCGCAAACCACATAGGTTGATGTCGAACCTGTCGCCACCCCGCAAACCAAACCGCCCCCATCAGCGCAATTCGTCTGCGAATCAACATTATCCGAACCCGAAGGCGACTCCATTAGCGCACACATCTGAAAACCGTCGCCATTACTTACCTGAACATAGGTAAAACCCACCCCCATCGACGCCGCATTGGGCAAGTAGCTCGCCAGCACCCCCAACACTCCCGACCCGCTGGTATCGGGCAGGGAAAACTCCGGTCCGACCAATTTCGGCGGGTAAATCTGATTATCGTTGTAATACATCCTCAAGGCGTTTTTGATCGCATACAAATTCTGTTTCTTCTTGGCATCCCGGGCTCTCTCCCTGGCTCCCATAAAATTTGGCAATAATACTGCCGTCAATACCGCAATAATCGAAATCGCCACCAACAGTTCTACTAAAGTAAAGCCTCTTGCTTTCATAAATACAATTCGCTCAAACTGGCGTTTGGGCTAAGTATTACGAAATTATAATCGGCCGCACCCCCGCAAGTGTAGTTGTCCGCCACCTCGCACACCTCCTTGTCGTGATCAACCAAATCGTTGCAATCACCGTCTTCTTTATTTTCCAAACCGACAAACAGGCCATACTTTTTGCCGTTGCTGTTGGTTTCATAACAAAACTCCGGCATCCCATTTACCGTTTCCGTCGGCACCACCTTCATGTATACATAACCGGACACATCGGTAAACCCAAGCCCTGTATTCAAAAGCGAATTCATTGCCGCTTCGCTTGGTAATGTCCCTAAATCGGCATAATACATTTGTATTGCCTTGGAAAGCGAATCTATGTTCGACTTCCTTTGCACGTCTCTGGCCTTCTTTTGGGCCTGCTGAAACTGGCCAACGGTAATCACGGTCAAAATCGACATAATCGCGATTACCACCAGAAGCTCCACCAGGGTAAAACCATTAATCTGTTTTCTCACTATCTTCATCATAACAGATTTAATTGCACCCGTCCCCGCAACACGACACCAAACATTTGGGCTTGCACACCCCCAAGTAACACCCCCCGTCTCTTACCGAATTGCACCCCGAACTATAGTTACACACCGGCCCGCTCCGGCTCGTCTCCACCAAGCAAATATCCACCCGACATTCTTCATCTCTCACCGGCTCAAACCAATTAACGTTAGTGCTCGACTTGCCATAGTTCACTTCATCAGGGCTCCATCTTTCCACTCCAAAATTACCCGGCACATACCAGCCGTCTGGCACGTCGTTATCGTTTTCGTTTTTTAGGTTGGTCAAAACCTTAAACCACCTGGCGCAGGAGCTGGCTTCATCCTCGCTCAAATAATACGGCTGACCATCAGGATCGCAAGGCCAGGGCTTAAGCCAAGGAGAAAAAACCACATAACTACCGCAATTATCTGGGTTTGCCAACTGGCTTAAAACCGCCGCTGGCGGGTAACAACCCTTGTCGTTGTAATATTCCTCAAACGCCTGCCTGATTCTCTCCAGGTCTTTTTTTCTTCTGGCGTCCTTACCTTTATCCAGTAGTCCGGCTGGGTTTAATATCATCACCGCAATCACCGCCAGCACCATCACTATCGCCATCACAATCAATATTTCAACCAAAGTAAAACCTCGCCTCTTCACTGATTTATTTAACCACCTTTATCGTCAAATTAAAACCAATTACCCGCCACCCAATCCCAAATTCCTTGCCCCCACCACCAGCTTACCACCGTCGCCCCGATCAAAAACGGCCCAAAGGGGATAATCGACTTTGCCCTGATTTTGCCCAAGATTATCCCCACCACTCCCACCACCGCCCCGGTCACAAATGCCAAATAAAGAGCAACCACCGAAGCCCTGATTCCCAAAAACAACCCCATAAATACCGCCAGCTTAACGTCACCCATTCCCATTCCTTTTCCCTTGGTCAATCCATACAATCCCAAAAACAGTCCCGCCATCCCCACTACCGCCACCAGATTTTGCCACTGCCCTCCCAGCGCCACCCATTTTACCCCGGCCAGCATAATTAACCATAAGGTCGAAAAATCAGGCAAGATCATATACTTAAAATCGAATACTCCGCTAAAAACCAACCCCGTTAAAATCAAAAGATCGACCGCCAATCCCAAAACAGATTTATTGTCTCCTCCCGTCAAATAACCTGCCAGAAAAGCCAAAGCCATCACAACTTCCACCACCGGATAACTCAACGGCAGCCGCTTGTGGCAACAGCTGGTTTTTCCCCCCAAAAACAGCCACGACGCCACCGGCACATTCTCCCACCAATTTAGATTCCTCCCGCAATAATCACAAAAACTAAAGTTGTAATTTACTTTCTTCCTCTCCCTACCCACCCTAATCAGCCCGTATTTCTTTGCCGTCCTGAATACCAGCATGTTTATAAAACTCCCCACCGACAATCCCAAAGCCACCACCATTACCCCGATAACATAATTCATAATCTTGATTGTAACCAAAAACCTGTTGCCTATCCACCAAACACCTAGCTCCCCATTGTCTGTCAACAAACCAAAAGCCCCGACTCGCGTCGGGGCTTCAAAACAACTCTAAAAGATCCTTATTCCGGCACACACATCATATTTTGTCTGATCGTGCCCATGTTGTCACAGAAAGTCGAGTCACTAGATGATACTGCCGAACAACCAACCCCCACCGGCCCTGTCGTCGAAGACACCAAACACTTCATCTTTGTCGTGTCCTCTCTATTAATCTTGGCCTTCGGGCAAAAACACACCCAAGTCGAATCGGTGCCGTTCCACACCGTAAACATCTTATTCTCTTCTGCCACCGTCCCGTTAAACGACTCCTTGTTTATAAATGATGATTTAAGTTCAGAGTTAGTCACCAAAACTCCACTACCGGTACCACCAGCTCCCAAAACTCCAAATGCCGGTGAGGTCGAACCCACCACTCCACTCGCTCCCAAGGTCGTGCCAACCGCCGCATCCTGCCATGGGTAAATATTTTTGGAAGCATAAAATCTTTCATAAGCACCCAAAACCTCGGCCGCATCGTTTTTAAATTTGGAATCCCTCGCCTTATTTGCCTGTTCGATTGGGTTAATCGTCGCCAACACCGCCACCGACAAAATTGCGATCAAGGTGATTACTATCAATAACTCCACCAGGGTAAAACCTGAAACTTTCTTATGGGTCAACATTTTTTGTTAAATTTTTAACCTATCTGTAAACATTTAATATCTTCAGAAGGAAGATGTCAAGTTGTATATTGGCATAATTACTGCAATAACCAGAAATCCTACCCCTACTCCAAGTAAGATCATGATTAAAGGCTCAATGGCCGACGTCAGCGCCTTAACCGACTGTTCCGCTTCTTTCGAAAAATAATCCGAAACTCTCAACAAAACTTCATCCAACTTCCCGGTTGCTTCGCCGGTCGCCACCATCTGGTTCACAATCGGCGGAAACACCCCTGTTTCTTCAAAAGAATTGGCAATGCTAAAACCTTTTTGTACCCTCTCCGAAATCCTGATAATCGCCCCTTTAAAAATTTCATTTCCCGCCACGTTAGCCGCTATCCGCAACGAATCGACCAGCGCCAACCCCGCCGCCAGCAACATCGACAGTGTTCTCATCGTGTTAGCCATAATCGTCTTTTCAATCAATACCCCCACAATCGGTATTTTTAACATCAGTTTATCCCGTCTTTCCCTTAATGGCTTATATTGTTCAATCATCCTCAACCCAACCACCCCGCCCACGATCAAAACCGGAAACAAAAACCACAACTTCACCATCCAACCCGATATCGCCATTAATATTCTTGTCAGAATCGGCATTTCTGCCGACCCAAAATCGGCATACAAACCCATCAGTTTAGGAATCACAAACACCATCATCACAAAGGCCACAATAATCATTCCCACCACCACGATGATCGGATAAATCATCGCTCCGGTTACTTTCGCCCTAAATTCATTCTCATTTTCCAGGTTAGCCGCCAATTTTCCCAATATCTCCTCCAAAACTCCAGCCTGCTCTCCGGCATTTATTGACGAAATGAAGGCCTCGCCAAACACTTCCCGGTATTTACCCAAAGCCGTCCCCAGCGATTGCCCGCCCTTCACCGTATTTAGCGAGTAATCCAACAATTCATACATCTGTCTGCTTTTTTCGTTTTGGACCTTTAGTAAAGACAGGGCATCGGTCAACGGCAACCCGGCATTCATCATCGTCGACAATTGTCTGGTCAGATTTGTCACCTGTTTTAAGCCAATCCTTCCAGTAATCTTTTTATTTATTTCATCAGCCAGACTGCTTCTCACCTGGCTTACTCCCAAAAGCACCATACCGCTTTCTTTCACCGAACTTATGACTTCCTTCTCTGTGGGCAAATCCAGCACCCCTTTTACTAGCTTACCGCTCCAATCCCTGGCTTTAAAAACATATTTGGTCATGTTTTTATTACTTTCCTCAACCTGCTTTGCAGGTCCTCCGGCTTCAGACTAAAGGCTAACGCGTTCTCTTCGCTAATTTCTCCCTGCTTGACCAAATTTGCCAGATACGATTCCAACGTCACCATTCCCACGTCGAAGCTCGTCTGAATAATATTGTCCAACATATATGTCTTTCCCTCCCGAATACAATTTCTTACCGCCGGTGTCGCTGTCATCACCTCAAACGCCGCCACCCTCCCCCCATAAACTCCCGGCACCAGTCTCTGCGAAATCACCGCCGACACCACCGACGCCAACTGTATCCTGATCTGTGCCTTAGTGTGTTCCGGAAAAACGTCAATAATCCTGTCCACCGCCTGGGATGCCGAATTGGTATGCAAAGTTGAAAATACCAAATGGCCGGTCTCCGCAATCGTCAACGCCGAAGAGATCGTCTCCAAATCCCTCATCTCGCCAACAAACACCACATTCGGATCCTGCCGCAAACACGACCTTAAGGCATTACCAAAACCAATCGTATCTGAACCGATTTCTCTCTGGGAAATAATTGATTTTTTGGGCTTAATCACATACTCGATCGGGTCTTCAATCGTCACGATATGATAACTTTTCTGTTCGTTAACCCTGTCTAAAATCGATGCCACCGAAGTTGACTTGCCGTGGCCGGTCGGCCCGGTAACCAGCACGAACCCCTGCTTTAAATCAACAAAGCTATTAAAAATCGACGGCAACTTTAATTCGGTAAATCCGGGAATTTCAAACGGCACGATTCTCAAACTGCACGATTCCAGGTTCCTCTGGTAAAAAAAGTTGGCTCTAAACCGACTGTTTTCGCTGATAATCGACAAATCAATCTCCCTGTTCTGCTCGAACTTCTGTTTCTGCTCTTCGGTCAGCATCGACAAAATCATCTCTGTCATCAGCTTGTCGTCGGAAGCGTCAAAGTTGGTTACCTCCATCAATTCGCCGTTTACCCTAAGTTTTGGCACCATCCCCACCGACAAATGGATATCTGATGCTTTATTGGCCACTGCCATGGCCAAGAGTTGTTTTATTCGACTGTGCATATTTTTTTAATATTGTGCTACTCTAATAACTTCTTCTATAGTTGTTACTCCTTCTAATACTTTCACATAACCGTCCTGCTTCATAGTCAGCATCCCTTCTTCCATGGCTTCCTTCTGAATCGCCTTCGAACCGCTTCGACTAAGTATCAGTTTACTGATTTTCTCCGTAATCGGCATTACCTCATAGATAGCTATCCTTCCCAGATAACCGGTGTTATTACACTTATCACAGCCGACAACTTTTGGCATTTTTATCGTCTTGCCTTCTTTTTTCCACTTCTCCTCGATCATTTCATATATCGGACCCAATGTCTCCATAAAATCCTTTTTCTGCTCGGGGGTGATCTCCTCCTCTTGGTAGCAGTCTTTGCATACCTTTCTCAACACCCTCTGTCCGACTACGCAGTTTAACGAGGACACCAACAAAAATGGCTCCGCCCCCATATCTATCATCCTTGGCGGCACCCCCGACGCATCGTTGGTATGCAAAGTCGAAAACACCAGATGGCCGGTCAATGCCGCGTTGATTGCCAGCTCCGCCGTTTCGGTGTCACGGATTTCGCCCACCATTATCACGTTCGGATCCTGCCGCAAAAAAGATCTTAAGGCCGAAGCAAAAGTCAANNAAACCCGCCTGCACGTTCACTTGCACCTGGTTTACCCCTTTCATCTGGTATTCCACCGGGTCCTCAATCGTCACCACGTTAACCCGTGAAGTCGCCACAATGTCCAAAATCGAATACAACGTTGTTGTTTTTCCTGAACCGGTCGGTCCGCAAACAATAATTATTCCGTGCGGCCGAGCGATTGAATCCATCAGATTTCTAAGCGCCAGCCCCCTTAACCCCAAATCCGGCAAAGTCGGCACTTTTTGCGCCTTCTTTAACAACCTCATCACCACCTTTTCCCCATAGGTCGTCGGCAGAGTCGAAACCCTCAAGTCCACATCATTACCGTTTGAGGAAAAGAAAAACCGTCCATCCTGCGGCACCCTTTTTTCATCAATCTTCATATTAGCCAAAATCTTGATTCTCGACGCCACCGCCTCATGAACATTCCTGGGAAGTATATATTTNNGATTTTACGGCAAAATCCAAAATCTGGACCACAATCTTTGCCACCGGTGCCTCCACCGAAAACTGGCTTTTTTTCTGCTCCATCTCCTTCTCTTCCACTTTCCTTTCGTCCAAGGCCTTAGTCACCTCGGTAGTGATGCCTTTTTCTCTGATGTACTTTTCCTTGACGAAAGAATTGATTTGCTTCTCTGTGGCCATTGCCGCCACCACTTTTAGGCTTGTCCTTTTTTCCAAAAAATCAATCGTTTCCAAATCCAGCGGATTCGCCATCGCCACAAACAGGGTTTTGTTCTTTGTCTCCAGCCGGTAGGGGACTAGTCTGTATTTTTGGGCCACGCTCTCCGGCACCAGGGTCAATGCCTCCGGCGAAAAAGCCACCGTCTCCAAATCAATATAGGGAACCCGCAAAAATTCCGCCTTATATTTAACAAAATCATTTTCCGACACAATTCTAAGTGACCTGATGATCTCTTCCTCGCCCTCGCCGGTCTTTAACTGCCTCAAATTTATCTCGTCAAACTTGGCCTTATCGATCAAACCCCTGTCCAGCAATACTTCTGCCAGATTTTTATAAATCTTGGTTGGGGCGTCGTTCATAATAGTATGATTTAATAATAATCAGATTTCCCTATGAATACAACCACACTTTTTCCCTCCAATCTCATCATATCCACCTCCCCGGAAACTTTTCTCCAAAACCAGCTCTTCCAACTCGGCCACACCTCAACTGCCAATAACCCTGATGTTTTTTTAATTGATCAAAGCACCGGCTGGGGGATTGATCAAATCAGACAAATCAGGCTGTTTCTCTCCCGCCGCCCCCTTCTCCACCAAAGCAAAGTTGTCATCATCCACCAAACCCAAAATCTCAACACCGAATCGCAAAACGCCCTCCTAAAAACTCTCGAAGAACCAGGACCAAATAATTACCTCTTTCTTACTGCCTCCTCCACCTCCTCGCTTTTGCCCACCATCGTCTCCCGTTGCCAAACCATCCTTATCGATACCCACCCCCCCAAAACCGATCTCCCGCCACTTACTGTTTCTTCAGACCTCAAAAAAAATCTCTCCTCTTCTTTCGAGCTAGCCAAAAAATACAACAAAGACACCATCCTTGATTTTTTTAACCAGCAAATTGCCTCGGCCCACGCCCGGCTTTGCCGCCAACCCTCTCCCCACCAGTCAACCCTCGTCGCCAAATTAATCAAAGCCCGCCAGATGATTTTGGCCAACGTCGACCACCAATCAGCCCTTGATTTCTTCTTCCTAAGCTAAGTCAGACCGTCTTTCTATTTCCGCACATTTCCCTCATTGACATCAAAAAATAATGATATAATCTCTTAGCGATGTTTTATCCCATCTTTTCAATCAATAACCAAATATTGAAAAACATTGGTCTGATCGAAGGTGCCAAGGCCATTATTGACGAAGCTCCCTTAATTCCCGCCTATGAGAAACAATTTCAACAAGAAGCCATTGTTCGCACTGTCCATTACGGCACCAGAATTGAAGGTAACGACCTAACCTTCCAGGAAGTTGCCAAGCTTGTCGAAGGCCGCCAAATCGAAGCCTCACAACGGGACATCCAGGAAGTCATCAATTACCGGGCGGTTATGGCCTACCTTGAAGAACTCTGGGCTCTCTATGACGCCAATATGCCCCTTCCCGAAGAAACCGCCCCCCACCCGCCCGACAGCAACGGCCGACGGCCATTCTTCTACAGCGAAACCATTATCAAACGTATCCACCAACTAACCACTCAAAAAATTATTCCCGACACCGAACTTGGCCATTACCGTCACCAGCAAGTGGTTCTCAAAAACACCCGCACCGGTGAGATAGCTCATCGGCCGCCACCCGCCATTGAAGTTCCTTATTTGATCACCGATTTCATTGATTGGATCAACTCGCCAACTTCCCGGGAGATCCACCCGGCTATCCGCTCGGCCATCAGCCAATACATCCTCGTCGCCATCCACCCGTTTATCGAAGGCAACGGCCGTGTTTCCCGGGCATTCGCCCTTCTGCCTCTCTACGTTGAGGGTTACGACATTCGCCGTCTGTTTTCCACCGAAGAATATTTTGACCGTAACGCCGAAAGTTACTACACCACCATTCAATCCACCCACGAACTTCACTCCGAAATCTTCAAACGCGATCTCACCAAATGGATTGAATATTTCACCCAGGCACTATGTATCGAACTCTCCCGGGTCAAAGAAAAAGTCCAATCGCTTTCCCGCGATCTAAAATTCAAACAAAAACTCGGTGGCAAACAAGTCCACCTCACCGAACGACAGATTAAGCTGGTTGAATATATGCAACAATTTGGCGGCTTGCGCATGCCCGACGCCCAATCGCTTTTACCCATGGTCTCCGACGACACTATTTGGCGCGACCTCAAAAAACTTATCGACGACCGTGTCGTCGAAAAGCGCGGTTCCACCAAAGGCGCCTATTACTGTCTCGCCAGCGCCTAAAAAATTCTTGGTTTTATTCCCGTTAGTCGCTCCAAATGTTCAGCCGCTGCTCTGGCCACCCGCAAACACAATTCTGCCTGCGTTGCCCCTTCTTCTTTTTTAACCGCTTCCTGGCCACCAATCTCCGCCTTCACCGCCTCCACTCGAGTTGGCAATATCGTTTTACCGACTTCCTTGCCGTTTACTGCCATCGGCGATATTAATCTATAATAATTACATTCTAAGATATGATCAGCCTAAAAGATATTGACCTCCAAAACATCACCCCCGAAGGACTTGGCGAGCTTTTGATTGAAGCCAAAAAAGCCTACTACACCTCCGCCAAGCCGATTATGGATGATCACACCTACGACACTCTGGAAGACATACTTCGAGAAAAAAACCCCCATCACCGCCTCTTCCAGAAAGTCGGCCATCCCAACTTCGACACCGGCTTTTCCAAGGCGTCACATTCCATGCCCATGGGCTCCCAAAAC
>DCTR01000030.1:1151-2520 GCA_002329385.1 Candidatus Shapirobacteria bacterium UBA1435 | reverse complement strand
CGACTGCCTCATCCATGCGGCATCTTCTTCGCTTAGCGGCCCTCCGCAGATCTTACCCGTTTTGTGGGTTTCGCACACCCAAATGGTGCAATCACCCACCTTCCGGGTAACCGTTGCCGGTTGGCCACAGCCCGCCACTTGACACACGTGGTCTGGTGGATCCTTGGCTACCATTCGTTCGACCTCCCGCCGGAAGTCGAGCGGCAGCCGCTACCTTGGCGAACATAGCCCAACGAAGCACCGGGCGGTGTCCGTCTCGATACCACCGGGAAGCTCACTTGTCTGCCAGGGCAATGCCCATTGCAGATATGGAGATCTTCAGCCTGGGGATGACAGCACCCCTCTGCCTTGTTGAACAGACACAAGTCACACTCTCCCATACTAACGACCATCATGTCTCCTTTCGTGCCTCATCGTTGAACCACCGGAACCGCCAAAAACCCAAAACCTCCTTTCTTCCAAAGTACTCCATCCTTTTGGAATGGAATCCAAACAACGTCCTAAATTACTCAAAAGCCCAAAGACGCTCTTTAGATTCCATTCCCCTTCTGTTTGTCGGGTTGTCAAAGTACCCTGTTTCCTTTATCGGAAACAGTCATTTATCTTATAGTTCGGCTTNNCCAGGCGCTTTGCCTATCAGCCAACCTACAAGAAGATAGTTATCTTATAATATCATATTTAAATTGGTTTTCAATACTCACCACATACACACTAGCCTTACCCCAGCCAATACTCTTTAAACAAAAACCGGTCAAATCTAACACCTGTTCCATATTTCGGTATAGCAGATACATACCCCAAATTCAACCTTTAACCGCCCCCTTTCCTCCCCTCGTTGCTGTAAAATAAATTTATGTCCAAAAAGCCTGTCAATCTCACTTTTTTGGAAATTCGCCTGCCCCAGGAAAACGAATATACCCTCGAGAGCATGTCTTCCCTGCTTTCCAACTTCGTCCAGTTTAGCTCCCTCTCCTTCTGGCAACGGTTTTTGGGCAAAAAAAACACCATCGCCTCTCTAGAAATTGTTCTAAAGGAAGGACAAATTTATTTNNTATGTCGCCGCCTCTTCCCAAAATGTTGAGTTTTTCCGTTCCCAAATCCTAGCCCAATACCCGGTAGCCATTACCCGTGAATCAAAAGACTACCTGACAACCATTTTTGAAACTTCCGGCCAACCTCTCAATCTCCAATACTCCCAAATCGGTCTTTCCCGAACTTACGACTATCCAGTTAAAACCGCTAAGGACTTCAAGGACACCGACCCTCTCAATTCGGTTTTGGCTCCCCTCTCCCGCTCCGCCGCCAACAACGACTTCTTTCTTTATCAGATTCTAATCTCCAACGCTCCCAAAAATTGGCAATCAGGAAT
>DCTR01000030.1:390-1124 GCA_002329385.1 Candidatus Shapirobacteria bacterium UBA1435 | reverse complement strand
AATTTACTCTCTACCAACCCCGGCCTAATAACCGCCGTCTCCTCCTCTTTTGGCGTTTACACCTCCCCTCGCGGCAACTTCATCAAAACCTTCACCCCAGGCTTTCTCCACCGTCGCCACGTTCTGCCCTCGATTTTAAACCGCGAATTCCACCAGGGCCTAAAAAATCAAATTCTGAATACCGAAGAACTGGCCGCCCTCTGGCATTTCCCCAATCGGCTTACCCGCCTGCCCAACATTGCCTGGGGTAAAAAACTTTACGCCGACCCCCCCGAGAACCTTCCCACCGTTGAGGGCCTAAATGACGATGACAAGAAAAAGATTACCGTCTTCGCCAAAACCGAGTTTAGAAACAAGGACGCCATTTTTGGCATCAAGGAAGGTGAAGACCGTCGCCGTCATACCTATATTATCGGTAAGTCCGGCACCGGAAAAACCACCCTTATTGCCAACATGGCCATCGACGACATCCGCAAGGGTAAAGGCGTGGCCGTTATCGACCCACACGGCGACCTGTGCAACACCATTCTCGACTACATCCCCTCTCACCGCATCAACGATTGCTGTTATTTCAATCCCGCCGACCCCGATTATGTCTATCCTTTAAATGTTTTGGAGGCGAAAAACGAATCTCAAAAGGAGCTGGTTGCCTCCGGTGTTATCTCGATTTTCAAAAAACTTTACGGCAATATTTCCTGGGGCCCAAGGCTCGAACACATTCTAAGAAACGCCGT
>DCTR01000030.1:0-345 GCA_002329385.1 Candidatus Shapirobacteria bacterium UBA1435 | reverse complement strand
CAACTACAAAACCAAACCCTAAAAAACTTTTGGCTCAATGAGTTCAATCGCATGGACGACAAGTTCCAGCAGGAAGCCATCGCCCCCATCCTCAATAAAGTTGGCCAATTTATTTCCTCCTCCAACATCCGCAACACTGTTGCCCACGCCCGCTCTCGCATCAACATCCAGGAAATTATGGACCAGAAAAAAATCCTGATCGCCGATCTTTCCACCGGCAAACTCGGCGAAGATAACTCTGCCCTTCTTGGCGCCATGTTGATCACCCAAATCCAACTTTCCGCCATGAATCGGGTTTTTCAATCCCAGGAAGAGCGCTCCGACTTTTATCTTTATGTTGATGAG
>DCTR01000031.1:12984-14575 GCA_002329385.1 Candidatus Shapirobacteria bacterium UBA1435 | reverse complement strand
GGCAAGATACATTTGTAACGGATCGGCGGCTTTTTGACCAATTGGCCAGGCGGGAGTCGGAGAAACCGGAGCCAGAATCAGGTCTACTGAATTAAAACTGTCAGCAAATTCTTGTCTAATCAATGTTCTAACCTTAGAGGCTTTGGTGTAGTAAGCGTCAAAATAGCCGGCGGAGAGAGCATAGGTGCCGATGATTACCCGACGTTTAATTTCCGGCTCCATATATTCTCCCCTGGTTTCCAAGTAGTAAGACAGGAGATCAGAAGTGTTCTGTTTGGAGCGGCCAAAACGCAAACCATCGTAACGGGCCATATTGGATGAGATTTCGGCAGGAACCAAAACATAGTAGATAGCAACGCCAAGATGAGTGCTGGGCAATGAAATATCGATGATGTTGGCGCCATGATCTTCATAGACCTTAGCGGCAGCCAAAACGGAAGATTTGACATCCGGGTCGATCGAGCCGGAAAAGTATTCTTTGGGGAGACCGATTTTTACGCCTTTTATTGGCAACCGGTCGATCATTTCATGATAGTTTGGCACAGGGCTGGGACTGGAGGTGGCATCATGGGGGTCGGCGCCGGCCATAATCTCGGCGATGAGGGCGAGGTCCTTGGCGTTTTTGGCAAACGCGCCGGGGCAATCAAAAGAAGAGGCCATGGCGGTAATACCGTAGCGGGAATTGCGGCCATAAGTTGGTTTGATTCCGGTCACCCCGCATAGAGAGGCTGGCTGACGGATTGAGCCACCGGTGTCGGTGCCTAGGGCAAAAGTGCAAAGTGAGGCAGATTGGGCGGCGGCCGACCCCCCCGAAGATCCGCCGGGAACAAGGTCTGGGTTCCAGGGATTTTTGGTAGTAAAAAAACCGGAGTTTTCGGTGGAGGCGCCGAAGGCAAAGCAATCAGTGTTGGTTTTACCAAGGATAACGGCATCTTCTTCAATCAACCGTCGATAGACAGTGGCCGAATATTGCGGGAGGTAGCCTTCAAGCACTTTCNNAAAAAGACATCTTTGACCGCCATCATCGCACCGGCCAGACGGCCCAACGGTTGACCGGAACTGATTTTTTGATCAAGCAATTTTGCCTGATTGATGGCTTCGTCTCGGCAGACAGTGAGGAAGGCGTTTATCTTCGGGTTAATTTTATCAATGCGTTTTAAGTAAGCGTTTGCTAGTTCAATCGGACTTAGCTGTTTTGACTGAACCAGTTCTTTGGATTTAGTGATGGTCAACGAGGTGAGGTCGGGGGTCATTTTTTGATGGTGCTATGAACAGAAAAATAACCATCGCGACCATTCGATGAAGCCGACAAGGCCTCGGATTGACTTTGGGAAGGGAGAATTTGGTCTGGGCGGGAGACGTTGGCTAAATCGGTCACCTGAAAACTAGGCGGGAGATTGGAGACGTCGACAGAGTTAAGCTGATCGATGTATTGGAGGACAGATGAAAGCTGAGAAAGAAATTGTTCCTTTTCTTGGGAGGTAAGATTTAATCTGGCTAAATTGGCGATATGGTCGAGTTGGGATGGGGTAATTTTTACCGGTTTTGGCATAACGTATTGTATAACATCACCGTTTTTGTTCGTGATACC
>DCTR01000031.1:0-12908 GCA_002329385.1 Candidatus Shapirobacteria bacterium UBA1435 | reverse complement strand
TTAACACCAAAGCAGTGGCTGGTATTGGTGATATCTTTTTTGTTTCTGACAATACTGAAACTCCACAACTACGACAGAATGCCCCACCCGGTGCATGCCGAAGAGTTGCTTTACGGTTGGTCAGGAATCTATCTTATCGAAACCGGAGTACCGCAATCGTGGTCGACATTAGATTACCCGGATAGTAATCTGGTTTTTGATGGAATTGTTGGTGATAAAGATAATATGTATTTGCCGGCAAAGTTATACCGTCCCTGGCTTGACGAACCACCGCTTTTCAGTTTGATCGCCGGAGGGACAGCCCATCTATTCGGAAACGACAGACGGGCAGTAATCAACCCAGCNNGCCTACGCCAGGTTGCCGACGGTGTTGATCTCGCTGGGGACAATGCTTTTGATTTTTTGGACGGGATGGAGTTTTTTTGGATTTGGGATTGGATTATTGGCGATGGTTTATTATGGAATTACGCCGATATTTGTATTTGGATCCAGATTGTCGGTGCCGGAAAACGTAATCGCTTTTGCTTCGGCGGGAATGATGATACTGGCCTTTAGGTATCAGAAAAAGCCCGATTGGCGGTTGGCACATATATTCGGAGCGACAGCGGCAATACTTGGACTAATGAAGCCAACCGGCTTTTTTATAGCACCTTTAATGGTCTATGTTTGCTGGCAGAAAAAAAGATATCGCGACATAGCCACAATAGTCGGCTGGGTAATGGCAGGGATACTGGCTTTTGCCTATTATGGCTACAGCTATGACTGGGAGCTTTTCAAGCACATCGTTTCGATACAGGGACAGAGATTTGCCGGATGGACAGGATTGGCAAATATTTTTACCACCCCGGCATTTGATATTTTTGAAATGAACGACGGGTGGTATATATTTTCGTTTTTAATGGCGATTTTTTATAGCCTTAGGCCAAGAAAAAACCCAAAAAAGCAACTGCTGTCTCTCTTCTTTATTTATTGGCTACTGGTGGCAGTGTTTGCAGGCACAGAAACCGATTTGTTGCCATGGTACCGCTATCCATTTTTCCCGTTTCTGGCGCTTTACGGGGCGTTGGGACTAAGATACGTTTTAAAGAGAGTTAACTTTTTTACTGCCACCTTGATATTTGGACTGTTTTTAACCAGCAGATATTTTCTGGCCAACGACTTCAGACCGACGACACCAACCAACGTCTTCCGCTTCACAATGTTATTTTTATTGCTACCGTCGCTTCTGGCAATGGCGGCCAAGACGGAAACAGGGAATAAAATTACCAAAACCTTACTGGTGTGTTTTGTTGTCCTGGGCGGGTTTTTCAACAGCCGTTATATTTATTCGGCCTTTGAAACAAGATGCGAAAACAAAAGATGTCCGATGGATAAGCAGATCATTCTGTCGAGGGCTAAATTTCCGGTAATCGACAAACTGTTTAAACTTGGTGATTCAACCGACATGCTGACAACCAGAAGGCCGTGGTTTTAGGAAATTAATCGGGAAATATTGGCTTTTGCCCTTAATAACTTCCAGCGGCATTTGTCAACAAGGTTATATATTTTATACATGGCCGGGTTGATTATCAGGTCGTAGGTGCCAAGATATTGGACGAGCTGTCCGCCAAAACCTTGCTTGAAACGGTGGAAACCAAAACCGACGTCGGTTTCTTTGGCATCGGGGCCAAGGCTACCCCAAAGGTCAAAACTCTTGAGTTTTAAAGACTTGCCAAGTTTTGCACACTCCCACATCAACAGAGTCGGCGCCATGACTTCACGGTGAACATCAGCAGAGGCTCCGTAGGGATAAAAGAGACGGTCCTGACAACGGAAAAGCATGAAAGCAGCTAGGGCATACTGATGGTAGGAGGCCACCATCAAGTGGA
Source organism: Candidatus Shapirobacteria bacterium UBA1435 (assembly GCA_002329385.1). Taxonomy (GTDB): domain Bacteria; phylum Patescibacteriota; class Microgenomatia; order UBA12405; family UBA12405; genus UBA1435. The sequence goes on along the minus strand of DCTR01000031.1, from coordinate 11,040 downwards.
CGGTCCCGGTGGGCTTGAGTATTTTCCACAAGTCACGGTGATATTTTTGGTCGTGGAGATAAAAACCTTGCCGTTTGGTGGTCTCAAAGAGAAGGCGGAGATATATTTCAAAACCTTCATCATTGGTCATCTCCTGGACCTTAACCCCATAACGGTTGGCGATTTTGATATTGTAGCGGGTTTTGGCATGGGCCATGGCCAACAGCTCATCTTCGGATTTGGTCAGATCGATGACGTAAGAAAAAGGATAAAAGGCGACTTTGGGAGACGGCAACAGGCCGGGAAAGTCCAGGGCGGCAGGAGCGGCCGACACCTGATCATCCGAAGAAAAAGCCCGATGGATAACATCCGGCTCGAGCTTAATAAAAATCGCATTCTCTTGTTTGCCAATCCGGTTTAAGGCAGTAATCATTTCAGGGGTAATTTGGGGGCCACGAAGGAGAGTGCCGACCGAATGACCGGTTTTGGGAAGGGAGTGAAAGGAGACGGAATAGGCGGAAATAAGTTTATCACCTTCAAACTCACCAAGCCGGTGAAGACGGTGACCCTGGGAAAGCTGAAATTCTCCCCACTCCCAGGTTTGAACGGGGTGACGGACAACTGAATTGTATTGTTGTTTCTCTTCCGGCTGGATCTGTCGACAAATCATGCTGTTAGTATATATCAGGATCGTAGTAAAAATTGTCGCCGGCGGGTGCTGGACGCCGATAGTCACGAAAAGACGCCACCTGTTCGATCTCGACCAATTCTTCTGGAATATCAGACAAAAACCGGCTTGGTTCATTTAAAGAACTTTTGCCAAAATACAGACGACGAGCAGCATAAGTAAGATAGAGAAAATCCTTGGCGCGAGTGATACCGACATAGCACAGACGCCTTTCCTCTTCGATATCGGAGGCTTCGACCATAGACCGCGAATGGGGCAATATACCTTCCTCAAACCCAACAAGAAAGACAACCTCAAACTCCAAACCTTTGGAGCTATGAAGTGTCATTAAGCGCACCCCGTCTTTGTTTTCCTTTTTTTTCTTTTTTTCCTGGAGGCTATATTCCTGTTGAACCAGGCTGACATTTTCCAGAAATTGGTAGACGTTAGGGTGAGAGGTGGCCACCGATTTGAGTTCTTTAATATTTTCCAGGCGACGTTGATCCTCCTCGTCTTTGGGGTCGAATTTATCCAAATAGGAGGAAGCGGAAATCAAGGCGTCCAAAAGCTGGGAAGAAGAGAAACGGCTAACATTTAGGCCAGAAATCGCCTGCTGGAGATTCTGTAGCTTCTTTTTGCCGATGGTTTTTTCCAGACGGTCGTATGAAACCATATCCCGCTGGTCGACAGCAAAACGAAGCATGGCCAGGATATCCTTGACTTCGGCCCGCTCGTAAAACCTTAAGCCGCCGATCAGAACATAAGGGATAGACGATTTGATAAACGACTCTTCAATAACTCTGGATTGGGCATTCATTCGATAGAGGACGGCGATATTCCTAAGAGAGATGTGCAAGTTCTGGCTAAGAAAAATTATTTTTTGGGCAACTAACTCGGCTTCGGAGAGCTCGGAGTCAGCCTGGATAACTCTAATTTTTTCATCGGATTTTTTGGTGGTAAACAGTTTTAACACCGGATGGGTGGTGTTTTTGGAGATGACCGCATTGGCGGCAGTGAGAATGGTTTGGGTGGAACGATAATTTTGTTCGAGATTGATAACGGTAGCTTCCTTAAAGTCGGTAGTAAAACTAGTCAGGTTCCGATAATCGGCGCCCCGCCAGCTATAAATCGCCTGGGAGGCATCGCCAACCACGGTAACCTGGCGGTATTTTTGGGCAAGCAACTTGGTGAGAAGATACTGGATCTGGTTAGTGTCCTGGTATTCGTCGACCAGGATGTATTTATAAGCCTCCTGATATTTTTGAAGGACCGTGGGGTATTCCAAAAAAAGTTTGACGGTTTTGAAAAGCAGATCATCAAAATCAAGCGCCTGATATTCTTCAAGTTTTTGCTGGTATTTGGTATATATTTGAGTGGCATACGACTGCCAGAAACCATGGCTCGACTGCTTTAGGTCAGAAGGGCTTTGGTAGTTGTTCTTGGCCGATTCAATAAAATAAGCGACTCCTTTGGGGTTAAATTCTTTGGGAGTGAGGCCAAGATCACTAATGGCAGACCTAATTAAACTCTCCTGATCATTTTCGTCGTAGATGACGAAATTGGGGGAAACACCGATGGCGGCGCCATCTTTTCGAAGAAGACGACAACAGAACGAATGAAACGTGCCGGCAAAAAGTTGATCGGTATGGCCGGAAGGCAGTAGTTTTTTCATCCGCTGAAGCATTTCGGCGGCGGCTTTATTGGTAAAGGTCAAAAGAAGGACTTCCGATTGATTGGCCAGATTGGCGGAGACAAAATAGGCGGCACGATGAGTCAGCACCCTGGTCTTGCCAGAACCGGCACCAGCCAACAGCAGTAACGGCGAGCCGGAATGGGTAACGGCCCTCTGTTGTTGTGGGTTAAGGTCCCGAAGAATATGATCCATGGCAGTTAATGTTACGATGTAGAAAAGAATTTAAAAAGCGGCGAATTATTTGTCTAGCCGATAGATTTTCGCCTTCCCCGATTCGTATACTATTTGACCAAGTTTTTCGAATTTCTCCGTCTGTAACTGCTGATACTTTTCTACCTCAAGCTCTCCAATAAAGACATAGTCGACGGAGTATTTCTGGAGGAGGCGTCTGGTTTCAGCGAGATCGGCCGACTCATATATTTTTTGGACGTCAGGGTTGCGAATGTTGCAGGGATCGCCACAATCGGTCTTGTTTAGGTATTTACCGGTGGCATCTTTGGCGCCGCCGTGCCATAGCCATTCGTGGACAAGCCAACCTTGGACAGTAGGTAGGCCAGTGGAGACGGAAATGTGGTTATAGAGGGTATAACTATCGCCAGCGGCCTCAAGCATAACCGGCTGACCGGTAATGTTTTTATTTATCCAATCGACGGCTAAATAGTTATCGGGAAAGTTCCTCTTCAGAAAGGCCAACCCCCATAATCCTTGATATTCGGAAAGCTGGCCATAGGCAGAGCGGACGGCAAAAAAGGGATAGGTTAGGTGGCTAACAAAAACTAGTAGAACAATAAACTTGTAGACCAACAGCAATTTGGCCGGTTTAAATGACTGCGAAAGATAGCTAACGGAGAAGCCGGCGGTTAGCGAATAGAGAATAAAGGCCTGGTAGACAAGCTTGAACATAGTGTTGGCGCGACGATGCTCGTAGATATATATGTCCTTAAGATAGATAAGTTCCGGAATAATGATAAGAATGGTGGCCACCAGAATAAGGGAAAAAGCAAACACTTTGCTGGGGGAGAAATCAGAGGTCTTTTTGCCAAACAACTCACGGATAAACCTTAGGGCAAACGGCTGGCAAATTAGCCAAAACCCGCCGTAGAGAATAAAAAGCTGATAGAAGGGGGTCCGGGAATCGACGAGCCTAACGCCTTCAGCCATCGGGATAAAGTTTAGGGAAAAAGGAAGGGTAAAAAGATACCAAAAGACAATAGTGGACAAACCGTTGACAAAAACTGTATTGACCGACCGGAAAAAACCTTGTTTGGACCAGGAAACCAAAAAGACGACAACCGCAAAAACCAGACCATAGACGAAGAAATCCCAGGCGTTGGTCATGAAGGCGACGGAAAGAATAAGACCGCTGGGAATAAAGAGGCGTGGAGAAAAAGTTTTGATATTAGTTAAACTGGCGGCCAAGAGAAAAGCAAGAAAAAAGATGACCACCGGAATGTCGTTGAGATGACCATGGAGATCGGCGACGATGAAGCTGTAGAGGGGAAACTCGTGGATTGTTTTATCTTTGGTGTCGGGGTCAAAACCGATAAAACGGGTAGCATCTGGATACCAGTAGCTGGCGACGGCTTTATTAAAGGCATCCTTGGTGAGGACGAGCTGTCCGTTGTTTTGGCTGATATTAAGCTGGGTTAATTTATAGACCAGGTGAAGGTTGCCGCCAAAGGTCAAAAGGATGGCGGAAAATATGCCGGGGAGGACAAATATTTTCCAGTCGACACTCGCAACTTTGACCTTAGGTATCTGGTTACGCTTAGAGGGAAGAGAAGTTTTTTTGTCTGAGTTTAGGAAATGGTGGTAAAGAAAGACCAGGTTTGAGGCCAAGGAAAAACCGCCGGTAAAAACGAGAGCGCAGATGGTGGCCAAAGCAAGGTTGTAAGTGATAGCCGAATGTATTCCAGAGATCTTGGTCAAAAGAGCAAAAATAAGATGGCCAAAATAGTAATAGTTTATTGGCTCGCCGGCATACCACATGTCGGCGGGCGCTATATAGGTGCCACGAAGAATGGAGTTAATAAACCCCCAATCCATGAACTTTTCCAGACTATTGATGTTCGGATCGAACCCCCTTATATACGACCAGAAAATCAAAACAGAAAGGAAGATCAACTCCTCCAGTAAAATTATTTTTTGGTGTTTTTTGACTTCAGAAAAAAAAGACTGACGGCGTTGTTTTTGGAAAAGAAATGCCAGATCCGCAACCAGGAACAAAACGATAATAAGAAAAATGTTGCTACTAGTGAAAGAGAGGAACTTAAAGATACCCAGAACAAAAACGATGTAGGTGACAATGATAAGAGATACTGTTTTGGAAAAAATATAACCGCGATCCCAAAATTTTTTAAAAACAGACAAAATCAGGGGCAAAGACAATGAGCCGACCAGAAAGAGGATTAACCACCAAAATAAAACGTATTTAAGGTCTTGAAGCATAAAGCTATTTTATCATCGTGTAGCTTTAAAAAGAGGGACTGTTATAATTTTTTGTGTGAAAAGGAAAATTCTGGCATTCGATCTTGACGGGGTGATCGTCGACAAACCACCAATTATTCCAAAACAACTACTGGAGCGACTATTTAAGGGAAGCCGGAACAAAGGATTGCATTACCGTTACCCGAAACACGAGTGGGAAATATGGATCAGAAAAATATCCCACATATTCTTTTTTAGACCACCGATTGAAACAAATACAACGTTGGTTAAAAGACTTAGCCGGAGCAAAAAACATAAACTATATATCATTTCGGCAAGGTATTCTTTTCTAAAGAAAGAGACAAAGTTATGGCTTGAAAAAAGAGGACTTAAGAGCTTGTTCCGTAAGATATATCTAAATTTGGAAAACGAACAACCGCATTTGTTTAAAGAGAGAATATTAAAAAAAATTAAGGCAGATGTTTATGTCGACGACGACCCAGAGATTGCTGATTATCTATCGGAGAGACTAAAGATCAGGGTGTTTTGTTTTTCAAAATACAAAAGTCATTGCCGGGTGGCAAAAATGGTTGATAATTTAGACGAGATGGTGAGATGAGATACTTATTCGTCCTGACTTATTACCGACCGCACTGGACGGGATTAACCCAGTATGCGGCCAGGTTGGCTGAAGGTCTGGCAAAAAACAATCCGGTTACGGTGCTTTGCAGCCAGCACGACAAAAAGTTACCGCCAAAAGAAAAGATAGCGGGGGTTCGAGTAGTAAGGGTAAGCTACTGGTTTCGGATGCTTAGAAGCGTGATTATGCCGGGCTTTTTGCCGACAATGATCAGGCTGTTAAGAGAGGCCGACACCGTAGTGGTATATTTGCCACTTCAAGAAGTGATACTGGTAACGCCGATCTGTAGACTGTTGGGGAAAAAGGTGTTTTTGGTGCACAACGGCGACCTGGTTTTACCAAATGAGTCGGGATGGAAGGGAAGACTGGTGGAAAAGATCTACCGGTTGACGACCGGGTTATCAATCAGGTTGTCAAACGGGGTATTAATCCAATCGAAGGACTATGCCAAGAATTCCAAATTACTTTCACCGCTGGAAGACAAATGGCGGGTGGTGTTGCCCCTGTTTGAAAAAATGATTGTCGATCGAAAAAAAGTTGCAGATTTCAAAAAGCGGAATTCGTTGACGGATAAAGTAGTGATTGGCTACTCCGGCAGATTCGTAGAAGAGAAAGGGGTGGATTTCCTTCTGAAATCAATACCTTGGCTTGTTAAGGAAATTCCAAATGCGGTGCTGGTGATGGCCGGGGATTACAAGATTAAATATGAAAATTTTTGGGAAAAAATTAGAATGTTGATCGATAAGCATAAAGACCGCGTCCGACTGCTTGGACTGATTAATAACCGAGATGAATTGCTGGCCTTCTATGGAAGCCTGGACGTTTATGTTCAGCCATCGAGAACAGACTGTTTTCCATCTTCGCAAATCGAAGCAGTCCTTTGCGGCACACCATCGGTATGCACCGACATACCCGGAGCAAGATGGGTGGTGAAAAACACTAAAATGGGGATGATTGTGCCACCGGCCGACCCAAAAAAGATGGCCGCAGCCATTGCAAGAGTTTATAAAGATAGAGATAAGTATGTGAAATATCGGGGAAAGGCCAAAAAAATTTTCGATTATCAACAAACATTGGAGGAATATGAAAAAGTATTCAGAAAAGATTAAGGAAATCCTGACAAAGGAACCTGACCCGGCATATAAGAGAAGGGCAAAAATTATTCTGGAAAATTTAGAAATGAAAGGGAATGAAAAAATACTGGAGATCGGATGCGGTAGAGGGTTTTATGCGAAAACGTTGTTGAATTTGTGGCCGAAAATTGATTTTACCGGAGTGGACCTAAACAAAAAATATTTATTAACGGCAAAACAAAATTGTAGACTGGGAGAGGCCAGATTAATACAAGGAGACGCAACTAAACTACCCCTTAGAGACAGGGCGTTTGACCGGATTTTGGCAACGGAAATACTGGAACATATCCCCAATGACGGATTGGCGATTTCGGAGATGTACCGGGTGATGAAGCCGGGAGGTAAGGCGATAGTGACGGTGCCAAACAAAAGATACCCATTTTGGTGGGATCCGGCAAACTGGCTGCTGGAGAGATCAACCGGGAGGCATTTACCGGCAAACATATGGTGGCTTTCAGGAATCTGGGCAGACCATGTCAGGTTATACGACGAAAACGAGCTAAAAGAAAAGCTGGAGGCCCAAGGCTTTAAGGTGGAGAAGGTTTGGCGGGCCACCAGTTATTGTTTTCCTTTTTCACATTTTCTGTTTTACGGAGTGGGAAAAAACTTGGTAGAAAAAGGGTGGCTGCCGGAGTTCAATCGTTTTTCAGAAACCGGCGGCAGTCGATTATCGTCAATTTTGCTTTTCCCAATTTATTTTATTGACAGTCTTAACGAAAGACCGATAAAGAAAATACCCAGTGTCAACTTGGTTTACAAGATCAGCAGACCGGTTTAGGGATAGAGAAAGGCACGATAACGCGTTCCGCTTACCTGGTCGGTAAATTCCTTTGACTGGAGGGGAGTGTTTTGGGTTAAGAGAGGACAATCGACGACGGTTGAGGGAAGCAGATAAACGCCGGCGGCAATTGGCTTGGCAGAATGACAAAAATCGGCAGCAAGATTGTTAGCCATAGTTTTGGGAAAAAAGTAAGTCAAAAAATCGTTTAACGGGATAAAACCATCTGACGGGTGAGCAACCAAATAAACAGTAGTCGATTGCTGTTCGTTGAGAAAAGCGTTGTTTTTCAACCAGTTGATTAGCTGGTGATACTTGGACACCGGCAGGCGGGAGACATAACGATAGTACCTTTGGCCGCCGCCAAGACAAAGCAGAACAAAAATTATCGCCAGTAGTTTGACCGGCTGACATTTAGTCGACGACAACAGACGGGTCGCGCCTGCCAGATATACAAACGGGAGGATGACTAGCGCCCGATGGAGAGCAAAATCAAACGACGGTGAGGCAAAACCCGGAGACAAAGAGGAAACAAGCAAGGTGCCAACCATCCAGACCGAGAGGTAAAACCAGTGCGGACCAAAGAGAAAACTCAAGCCGGCAAAAACCGTGCCGGTTAACCATAACCGTAAAGATGGGTCAATAAAGTCGATGCCCTGGCTTTGAAAAAAAACATGCGACAGGGTATTGATGGCCGGTTTAAGATAGGCGGACAGGTCGCCTCGACCAGCGGTTAAACGAAGATCAGAACGATGATGGAAGGAAAAAACAAGAGAGCAGCAACAAAAGACACTGATCAGAAACAGTGGGGCAAATCGTTGGCGAGAGTGTCGGGATTGCACAGCCAGCCACAAGAGAACCAAAATCCCCAAAACCACGACTGATAGTGATGGGGTGTAGGAAAAAATCAGCCAGTTTATGGCAAGGCCGAGAGAATAGATAGGAAAATCATCTTTCTGGGCACAATACATCAAAAATAAACCAACACAGATCAGGGTAAGACAGACAGGGAACAGCGCCTGTTCAAAATAAAAAAGAAGATAGAGGAAGTGTGGAGAATGTGGCAAAATCCAAACAAAGATGGCCGAGACTAAATCACCGGCAATATGACTTCGGGCGAAGACTACAACTCCCAAACAAAAAGTTGTCAGGCCAAGAACTAGGTAAGTGAAACCGCCAAGATTAAGGTTAAATAGGTTGCGGCCAAATAGAGAAGGAAAGGAAGACAGGTAGAATTGACGGGCAGGGTAACCAAAAAGACAAGTCTGGTTATAGCCACCGTCGGGAGAGGAAGAAAGATGGGCAATCAAACAGCTAGTTTCCTGGGTGGTCTCGCCGCCAAGGTGCTTACCACTGTTGAGATTAAACAAAATAAAGGCAAAAGTGCATAGAAGGCTGATAACAGTTAAAATTGGAAATTTGCTGATCTTCACCTGATAAAAGAGCCGATAGAAAAGGTAGACGATTAACCAGAAGTAGGATAGTAGCCAAAAGATGGCTCCTAATGGGCCAATTTTGAGGCGCAAAGCAATGATATTTAGTAGACTGACAGCAAAGAAAAGAAAAAGACTGCTTAAGTTAAAAAACGCACTCATTAATGTTTGGTTTTAATTAATTGGCGGTAAGCTTTGGGCTTTGCGGCGGAAGATTAATACTTTTGGGTGGTCATAAACCGTAAAAGCCTCTTCGGCATTATCGTCGACATAACAAAATAGCGGACGGCCGAAAGGAGGAAAACACGGCCGGGAAGCAAATTCGGCGACTTTGTAAAACTGGGGGTGGCTGTCGTTAAGTAAAGAGCGATAAAAGTCAGAAGAGATCGGATAGTGATCGGGGTGGCGAGGGATGGTGCCATAGAGCCGATTGGAAGACATGATCAGATAATCGACCTGGAGAAGTTTTTGATTTATCTCCTGCCATTTTTGTTCGTCATCGGCGGCAAACATCGGCAACTCGAGATGGCGATAGGTAAAAACGTAGCCAGGCAAATGGGCAGGGAGAGCGTCGTCCCAGTGTTCAAAAGTCAGAGTCGACCCCGGTGATACATTGCGGTAAATCCACTCGGAGGCGGCAAGGCGACTGGAACGGTGGGTGTAAATTGACATAAACGAAACGGGGTAGATCGAGATAAGAATTATAACCAAAATGCCGAACAGCCAGCGGATGGACTGAGGAAGCTTTTGTCGGAACCAGACAAAACCATAGCCGGCAAAGACGGCCAAAAAGGGATAGATGATGTTGAAATAACGCATAGTTTTGACAAACTGACTACCCTGGTAGACAAAAAACAGTAACATCCAGACGAACATCGAGAGACATATCTGCTTTTTGGGAGTGACCAATCTATGGTGATGCCAGTCGATATAGGCCAAAAAAACAAACAATAACAAAGAAAAAAAGACGATAAAAGCTAGGGGTAAGCCAAGCCCCCACATGGCCAAATTAGACAGAGGATAGATAACCGGCGTAGTTGCTTTCCATTGGATAGCCGGAGGGAACCAGGTCTGAGGATCAGAGTATGATTTTAACTCCTTGAGATTGGCAATAAATTGACGGTTTATCTGAAAATTAAGCGGCGAAGCCGAAGAAAAAACGTGCGGCTGCAAAAGCCGAAAGCTAAAGGCGACAGTTAATAAATAAAAAAGTGAAACAACAGACAAAGACAGTAGCTTGCGGGACAAAGTCTGATTACCCATCAATCGACTAACCAGAAGCACTAAGGCGATTAGGGGCAAGAAATAAATGGCAGATACCTTGCAGGCAAGGGCAAGAGCGAAGCTTTGGGCGGAAAGAAAAACAGAGAGGTTTTCTTGGGAGGCAGAAAGCCGACGATTTAGAGGAATAATGGCAAAATAGAAAGAAAGAACAAGAAAGAAGTTTAGATATGGGTCGACGGTAAAAAAATGAGACAGTTGAATGGGTAAGACCATGATGGCATAAAAAAAGGCGGCATAGATTCCGGCCTTACGGTCAAAAAGAATGCTGGCTATCCGCCAAACCAAAGCAACCACTAGAAGGTCGAAGGTGACAGACATCGCCCGACCAACCAAGTAGATATCCCAATACTGACGACGGCCGACAAGCTCACCGACCAGGCGGACAAGGTTGAGCGGGAAAGTGCCGTAAACAAAAAAGGAGTAATTTAAGTTGTAGGGGTTAAGTTTTGAAAGTTGCGGATTAAAATATTCAGGTATACTTTTCGGCAACTCCATCGAACTTAATACCATGGTCAGAAACCGTTCGTCGGGATGCAAATGCTGATTCTCATCCCAATCAAGATTAAACGCCCGAAAGCCAAGAGCAAGAAGAATTATTAAAAAAACGATGATCCGGTCTTTCATGGTAGATGGTATGGAGTTATTGTACCCTGATCGTAGTCGGCAAAGTAAAAACTACGAGTGGGAAACTGGTCGATTAATTGGTAGTTTTGGTCGCCCAGATCGTGAGCCCAGACGATATTACTGTCAAAGTTGATGGAATTCTCGTCAGTCACCGACCCGTAACACCACCAGTGATCGCAGTGTTTAACGAAAACAACCGCATGTTTAAGGTTTAGCTCTTTGGCCTTCCGGATCAGCCTGGTGTCGGTAAAGTTAAACGTCTTCAGGTCTTCAAGCTGATGGGGCACAAAGTAACTTAAACCACTCCAGAGTTTTTCTCCTTTAATCCAGCCACGGAAGTTTTGAGAACCAACGACCAGGACGAGAGATAAAATAATCAGCC
>DCTR01000035.1 GCA_002329385.1 Candidatus Shapirobacteria bacterium UBA1435 | reverse complement strand
AAAGCCTGGGCGGGAGTTAGCCTGACGGGCAAGAAGATCGATTGGCCGTTGATGAGATTACCCTTTCTGCAAAAGACACTAATCGATGACGGTTCGAAATGGGATAAGATTGTGAATCTGGCGGAAGTAATGCCGACATTTACTATCCTAGTTTTGGGCTTTTATGTTTTCTGGGTGATATGGGTTAAGGCGTTTGAGGGAGTGAGATTTGGGCAGGTAAGCTTTTGGGGGTTTTTGTTGGGGTTGGGGGCGATATTGGGATGGGTCTATTTTGTCTGGTTTTCCAGGGTTTAGAAAAGATAAGGTTTGTTGATAAAATAGCCTAAGGCCGCTTGGCTCAGTTGGTTAGAGCGCGTCGTTTACATCGATGAGGTCGGGGGTTCGACTCCCTCAGCGGCCACTAGAAGTAGAGAAGAAAGTAGTTTAGGGGCGGGAAATTCGGTATAATAGCTAGTCTTGCCGATGTGGTGAAATTGGTATACACGTACGCTTGAGGTGCGTATGCCGCAAGGCGTGGAGGTTCGAGTCCTCTCATCGGCACCAAATTTGACTGCCCCGTCGTCTAGTGGTAGGACAGCAGCCTTTGGAGCTGTTTAGCGTGGTTCGAATCCATGCGGGGCAACAGTTCAGGTAAAAAAGGATGAGTGGCGGTGGGTTAAAATAACTGGAATGGCAAAAAAATATTGCTATTTGGAACCCGAATTTCCCCAAAGCGGGTTTTTAATTTCGGTGTTTTTCCGTGATGCTGAAAATGGGATGAAATTTTTGTATCCGATGATTCCGTTGTTTGCGAGTATAGACCAGGCGGTGAAATATGTGGAGAGAGATGAAAAAAGATATATAAAAAGAAGGATTTTTCCTTACGGGGCGGCGGTGTATAAACTGGTTTGTCAGGATAGATTGCCGTTAAAAAAAGAATACTGGACAAAGACAACAGGAGAAATCGGCAGTTACGAGAGGATGATGGCGTTTTTGGAATTGTCTAAACATCCACTGCTTTATCGGGTAGTGGTGGTGCCAAGATATTACGATAAAAAGATCAAGGATTTTAATTATGCGGTCGCCCACCCTTTTTATGTTTCCAGCGATAATCGGCCATTGGAAACGTATATGCTTAAGTCGCAAATGCCGGTAGACGAGAAAGCCAAGAGTGCGGCGATATACGGGATCGAGGAAGTATTTGGCTGGGGTTGGGAGAGCAAAAAATTGAAAAAAGTGGACGGAAGCAACGTGTTGGGGATGGATAGGGAGGAGATAAACTAAAAAGGCATTGATTGCTGGATGTTTTTTGGGGAGTTTAAAAATTCGGTTTGACGACGGTATTGGCACCAGGGACAGTCGGGTGATTCGGGAGGGGGTGGGCCGGCCAAAAGCTGATCGATGTTTTTGATAAGCTCAAAAAATTTTGACAGATCAACGGGGACTTCGAGCCATTTGGGGGGGAAGTCGAGCCGGGCAATGCCGTTTTGAAAATCGGTGTCACTGGGGTAAAAAATCAACAACCCGAGCCGACTAATAGTAAGAGGATTGCCGGTTTTGGGATTTTCAAAAGCGTATTTGTAGGCAACCAGCTGGGTTTGGTATTTGTCAATTTTATCTTCGCCAGGCTGGCTGATTTTTAGATCAATAAGAGTGTGGGTATTATCGGGATTTTGGAGCAAAAGGTCGTATTTGCCTTTGATGTAGACCGAAGTGTTGGGGATAACGGTTGATTCGACGAAGTTTTCCTGGCTGACAATCTGACCATCGGGTAGATCGGGGGAAAGGGTTTTGGGGCTTTGGCCAACCAGTTTGGTTTGAATTCGGGTGTTGATGGCGGAAAAGACGCCAGGCATGCTTAGGGAAGGGCGAGGGACGTTGTGCTTAATTTTGAGGTAGTAGCACAACTTGCATTCTTGGTAGGTGTAGGCAAAGTCGGAAGGCAGGAGTTTATACATCTTGTTTTGATTTTACTATTTTTGGCGATTTGGGGAAACCAAGGAATCGGTGGTGGATCGGGAGGGATTGTCGGGAGTTATCGGAAGGTTGCAATGTCGGTCGGTTAAAAGTATATTGGGATCATGAAGACAATATTGTTGCCGGGATTTTCGCTTCAGAACAGGGATTGGGCAGAGGAGGTTAGAGATCAAATTGGGAAAAGGGTGGGGTTGGAAATACATTATTGGCCGCATTGGCAGACAGGTGAGGCTATTGAGGGGTGGAAAGAAAGAGAAGTGGAGAGATTTTTGAATGAAACGGGGAAGGAAAAGGTTAATGTGATCGGTAAATCAATTGGGACTTTGGTGGCGGTAATGGCGCTTAACAAAAATATTGAGATAGTGAACAAGATTGTTTTGTGTGGAGTGCCGGTTTACGATTTGAGGCCGGGAGATGGGGATAATTATCAGGTGTTGGCGAGGTTGAGACCAGGAAGGGTGATGGTAATCCAAAATGAGAAAGATAACCACGGCAGTTTTGACGATGTGGCAAAAATGATGGCTTCAATAAGTCAAAATATTTTGACGGTTTCCAGGCCAAGGGAAGATCATCATTATCCGTATGCGCCAGATTTTGAGAATTTTTTGGCAGGATAATTGGTTAGTTTTCCGGGGTGGAGGCGGGGGTGGNNGGTGAGGGTAGGGGTAGGGGTGTGGGAAGAATAAGTTTCTGGTTTTCCATGCGCTTGAGAACATCCCAGTCGATGCTTTTATAGGAAAGATAGCCGGCATAGCTTAGGAGGATAAAGAAAAAGGCAACGAGGCAAACGCCTATCCAGTCGACGGTTTGGTTTTGGTTGTTCATGGGTTCCTGGAGATAGTATAACTGGTTGGAAAGGAGAGGAAAACCGCCGGGCATTCTTCGAGGAGGTATTTTTGGAAATCCTGATAGATGATTTTGCGTTCCTGCTGGTCAATTATTTGGCGGCCGTCTTCGAGTAGTTTGTCGATACGGGAATTGTTGAATTTGGTGATGTTGGTGGTGGTTTGGGTGGAATGCCAGAAGGTATATTGGTCGGGGTCGAGGGGGATGCCGCCGTAGGCCAAGATGACGTCGAAGTTTTGGAAGTCGATTTGAGATTCGATGGTGACGATGGTTTCGAGGCCAAAAATTTCCCGCCAGGCTGATTTAATTTCTTCGGCGGTGGCCAGAAGCCGCCGGTCGGCGACAGTTAGGTTGATGGGAGGCAGTTGGTTGTCGCCAAGCAATTCTTTAGCCCGAGTGGGATTATAAAGATATTCTTTGACGGAAGGGTTGTAGGCCCAGGAATCAGGGGAAATCGGCCCAAAACATCTTTCATTTTTGTCCTTAGTTTTGGGGGTGGCGTAAGATAAGGCTTGGCGGATTTGTTTGTTGTTGAATTTTTGGTTGTTGAAGAAGAGAGCGCTGTATTTGTTGGTGGTTTCGATGGTTTGGGCGATGGTGACGCCCGGCCAGTCGTTAAATTCCCTGGGGAGGCTGTTGGTTTTGATCTGATCGACTTCGCCCAGCTTGAAGGCGGTAAACAGGTCGCGGTCATTTTGGTAAAAACGAAAGACTATTTTTGGAAAAGATCGCCTGTTTAGTGGTGCCAGAGAGAGGGTTTTGATGTAGCCATCCTGGTATTCAATTTTTCTGAGTTTATATAGGCCTAGGCCGATTAGATTTTTTTTGAACAACGGTTTGGTGAGGGTTGACATCAGCGGGGCGAATGGTTTGGCGGTGATAATTTTTAGTTGGGTGGAACTTTGAATTTCGATAGCAGCGCCGCCGATTTGAAGGTTGATGTCATCAGCGACAAAAGGAGTGCCGTCGTGCCAGGTGGCGGGGTTAAGGGTGAGTAGATAGGTCTGATTGTCTTCTTGCAAAACAATTTCTTTTAAAATAGTGGAAGGGATCAGTTTTTGATTTTCGGCGACATCGATCAGGCTACTGGTGAGAAGAGAGGTGACTTCCTTGGGCAGAGAATTTTGGGAATATAGGCCTTCAACGCCGATAGTTTTGGTTTGAAAACCTGGCGAGCGAAGGAAGGCGATGATTTCACGGTGGAAGGTAAAAAGAGAGGAGCCGGTTAACAGGCCGAAAAAGAGAAAGTAAAAATTTTTGCGGATAAAGGAAAAAAGATACTCGAGTCTAAACTGTAGTTTGGTAATCAAGTTTGGTACAAAAGCGACTAGCGCCTGATAACTCTAAAACTATTTTACAGCAGGGTCTGGATGATCGAGGAGAAGAGAAAGAGGGTGACGGAAATAATGGTGAGGTTAAACATGACCTTTTCCCAACCGCGTTTTTCGAAAGTCACCGAGCTAAGAATGTTGGAACGTGATTCGCTTTCGTTTGAAGGTTGGAGAAAAACCAGAACGATGATGGTGATGGAGAGAAAAATTTGGAAGACGGTAAGAAAGGTGACCATATTTATTTATTTGGATTTTCTGGTGAGAATAGTTTTAAATAATACCAGAACCAGCCATAAAGTCAAAGAGGTGACCAGGACGGCAAAGAATCCTTCAAAGTTTAAAGCGGGAATAGTAAAGCCTTGCCAGTGGATGATGGGGGTGTGGATATCGTTTACCTGAAAATCATCAAGAAAGAAAATGGCAAGATAAAAGCCGAGGGTGTTGGTAACGACACGGGCGGCGCCGAGAGTTAAAAAATTAATTGGCAAGAGGAGGAATTGGACGATCGGTTTGATCAAAAATTCGAAAATGGCTAAAATAGCGGCGACTTTGGCGATGGTGGTGACTTGGTCGTGGAAATAGAGATTTTGCCAGAGGTGATTGACGGTAATTAACCCGAAAACCGACAATAAACAAAATCTAAGAATTTTTTTCATGGTTTTTGGAGCCGGCGAGAATCAGCCCGACTAAAGATAGTATTAGTATAAGGCAAGCTCCAGTAAGGAGTAAATTCTGATAATGGGAGGGGTTGCGGATGGTGATTAGCAGGGGGTCGGGCTGGTGATCGTGGATGATGGTAAAACGCAGATAGCGATTTTGAGGAAGAAGCGACTGAAAAAACGGTTGAGGAGGAATGGCGGTTTGCTGGCTGGAGAAGGGTGGAAGCTGGAAGGTATTCGACCAGCCGGAGGAGGCAATCTGGAGATTGGCGAGGAGATTTGGGTTGGGATTACGGATAGTGATGAGAGGAGATGATAGAGGGGGGTAGAATGGCTGTGGCTTAACGTTGGGAGGCTGGTATTGGGGAGAGAGGGGTTGTTGAGAAAGGTTGACGTAAACGGTTTTTTCGTTTTGGTCTTTTTTGTAAGAGCCGGGTGGGGGAGGATAATCACTTGATTGGCCGTGAAAGACAAAGGCAAGATGATTAAGGTCAAGGTTGGTGAAATAATCGATGCCGTTGGTGGTGTTGGCCCAAGTGGGGTCAACAGATATCCACGAGTTGGTTTGGGAGTCGTGATATTGGGCCCAGGCGTGAAGAACGTCGCCTTGGGGATTGGTTGGTTTTAGACGGCTGTCGAGGCTATGGGCGTAACCTTCGACTTCGCGAGCAGGGATTTGGGCGGCGCGGGCAAGGGTCACAAAGAGGTCGGCAAATTCAGTGCAGAGACTATTGGTGGGGTTGGCAAGAGCAGCAGTGGCGCCGAGACGGTTGGGATTGTCGACCCGAGAATAATCGTATTGCAAGGTGTTGACGACGTAATCATAGATTTGTCTGGGGGTGGTTTGAAGGGAAGCAATTTGGGCGATTTGAGGGTCGTCGCTTGGCCAATATGGTTGGGGGGAGAGATAGGACGAGGACGATGGCGGCTGACGTTGTTGGCTTGGAAATATTTTTGCCTGACCGGTGGCAGTTACTTTAAGGTTTTGGTTCGGGGAAAGGATGTATTTAGCAAGCCAGTTGCCGTCGGGGTCGGAATAAATGTTTTCGGGCAGGGGGTCGATTTGTTGATAAACGATATGCTGGCTGTCGGTGTGAGGAGGAATGGCGATCTCGGTG
>DCTR01000027.1 GCA_002329385.1 Candidatus Shapirobacteria bacterium UBA1435 | reverse complement strand
ACTTCGCAATTTTTCCATGGGGCCATGGCCGAATTCCTTGCCCATTG
The DNA here is from genome assembly GCA_002329385.1 of Candidatus Shapirobacteria bacterium UBA1435. Taxonomy (GTDB): domain Bacteria; phylum Patescibacteriota; class Microgenomatia; order UBA12405; family UBA12405; genus UBA1435. The sequence goes on along the minus strand of DCTR01000027.1, from coordinate 7,390 downwards.
TTTTCTCGACCATGCCGGATTCGACCCCTTGCCCGCCACCACCAGCCAGGACGCCTTCCAGCAAACCGACCTCTTCGCCCGTGACGGCCAACGTCTTATTCCCGTCCAAGTAAAAAGCGCCTATGTCCCCAAAAACCAAGACCAGGTCTACGACTTTGCCGTCTCCCCTCCCCAGGATCACCACCAGCCAGTCCTTATTCACCTTTTTACCCCGTCCTTCCTTCAGCCCGATCCCCAAGATCAATCAAAACCCAACCAAACCTTCTGCGACCTGTGCAACCCAAACCTGACAAAGCTAAACGGCAATATCCAGGCCTTCGCCCGCCAGTTTGAACAAGCGATCTCCCCAGCAAAAGATTATAATTAACCAAAACGTCATCCCTCATATGTCCCGCTCCCAACCGGAAAACACTCCTCAAACCAAAATCAACCAGGCCATTACCGGTCTCGTTCAGGCCAGAAACAAAGGCGACCAATCGGCCATCATCGAAAATTTAACCGCTATCTCCGTCCTTCTTCCCCTCCTTCCCCCCGCTTCCGCCTCCGAAATCGTCGCCAGGATCAGCCAAGCCGTTGAAAACCAACCCGAATCTTCGCATAATTAACCAATGTCCCAGCTTGGCGCCCTTATCATCCTTTTTCTTTCTTCCCTCCTTGCCTTTCTCATTTCCCTCTCCCCTCTTTCCGCCTATACTGCTCAATTTATCGCTCTCGCCATCATCGTCGCCATTATCCTGGCCATCGTCTACCGTCAGCAATATCTGGGTCCCCAAAAAACCTACTTCTACTCCCTTATTTCCTTTATTGTTTGTCTTTTGATTTTCAGCACTCACGGCCTTTCCTCTCCCCTCTTCTTTCTTATCTACTTCCTCCTTTTTGCTACCGCCCTTCAACACCCNNCTTCTTTTTGCCACCGCCCTTCAACACCCCCCCTCTACCACCCTGGCTTTTTCCCTCCTTCTGATTCTTCTCCTCTCCAGCTCTCTTGAATCCACCAACTCTCTCCTCCAACTTGTCTCCCTGCTTTTTGTCACCCCCCTTGTCTACTTTGTCGGTCGCCAGTTTTTGGAAAACCATCAGCTCAACCGCCAGCTTTCCACCGACGAAACCGACATTCTCCTCTGGCTCACTCTCAAATTCAAAACCGGCATCATCTCTATTCTCGATTCCACCTCCCAGCTTCTCTCCCAGCCCCTCACCCCCTCCCAAAAAGACCTCATCCGCCACATCAAAAGTTCCGCCAAATCACTTTACCACTCTTCCGTCAAGCTCACCCACGAGCTCGACCAACGCACCGATGAAACTTAAAAATAGTCTTGCCCTCGGCTTTTTGCTTCTCCTCTCCCTTTCTCATCGACTGTCTTCTCCCATTACCGTCAACGCCGAAACTTTCAGTTCCACTAATTATCTTATCGAAATGGGACACATCAACGTCACCTCCGGCAAAAAAAGCTCTACCACCTACCAACTCACCGACAGTGTTGGCCAAATCGCCCCCGGTCGCTTTCAAAGCACCGGCTACGTCGTCCGCTCCGGATTCCAATATATTTACGACACCTTTAGAGAATTCTCCTTTTCAATCGACGACATCGACATCAACCTCGGCACCCCATCCCCCAACGTCGGCACCACCGACACCAACATCGTCACCGTTTCCACTCCCTACGGCACCGGCTACCAAATAACCGCCTCCGAAAATCACCCGCTTGCCAACCTTTCCGGCCAAACCATTCCCGACACCGGCTGCGACTCCGGCACCTGCACCGAAACCACCTCCGGAGTCTGGACCGGCAATTCCGCCTACGGCTTTGGCTTTAATGTCATTGGCATCGACAGCAGTGGTGTTGCCACCGGCATTGGCACCTCCGACTACTTCGCCAACAACACCTATTTCCGCCAGTTTGCCAACCGTTCGGCTTCCCCCACCGAAGACCCCCAAATTGTCATGTCCGAAAGCATTCATGTCGAAAACCGTCGCGCACGGGTATCTTACAAGGTCATCATTTCCGCCATTCAGCCTTCCGGCGATTACCAAAACGCCATTACTTTCACCGCTATTCCCCAATACTAACCCATGTTCAACCTCACCCTCTCCCCCGCCCAAACCGAATATATCGTCAAACCGGGCGGCAACATTGTCCATTCCCTGACCGTCACCAACAACTCCAACCAGAATCTTGTTTTGACCACCTCCGTCAGGCCGTGGGTCCCCGGCACCGCCGAAGGCGCCATTGATTATCGCCATGCCATCCCCGACCCCAACATCATCTTCTATCTCTCCAACCCCGACCTCAAGCTCGGCCAGGCGTTTAACCTTCCTGCTTATTCCAAAAAACAGCTCGTCATTAATGCCGCCGTTAGCCAAAAATCCGACCAAAAGGACGCCTATTTCACTTTTTTTGTCTCCCAGGATATTTCCACCCTCGACCCCAACCGCACCAGCCAGTCTCTTGCCGAAATCGGCGCCCACCTTCTTTTGGCCATATCCCACACCCAGGAATTACCCTCCCAGGCCCAAATCGGCGAATTCCAAATTAGACCAATCATCAAAGACAGCCTATTAACCCCCATTGTCTTTCAGGCCAAAATCCAAAACCGCTCCGACCACTACTTCCGCTCTCAAGGCAAAATTACCCTCACCAAAAACAAAAAAATCATCCAAACCCTCGACCTCTTCCCCGAAACCGTCTTGGCCCACCAGCAACGTTCCATTCGTTGCCACCAACCCTCTCTCCCTGCCCAATCTTCGCCTCAACCCCAAACCTGCCGTCTTTCTCCTCCCCTCTGGCCTGGCATTTATACCGCCACCCTTGCCCTCGACTCCTCCCTCAACGGCTCTTCTGCCGCCATCACCTTTGCCGTCCTCCCATTCTCCGTCTTTATCCCTCTCTTGCTTGCCGCTCTCGCCATCATCTTTACCCCCCGCTTTCTCACTCGCCGTCGACGCTTGTCGCCCTAAACCGTCGCCAACAACAATCCGCCAATTTGCACACATATTTTACTCGATTTTTCCCTCTCCTTCTCTCGATTTTCTACACAAATATTACATATTATTTACTTCCCCATCGAACCTATTTTCCTTCTTTTTTTGATTAGTAAATTTATATTAAACACAATTATCGGCCAAATATGAATTTACCCCCTTGAATTATATATCCTATATTTTTATAATATCTGTTGTTGCAATTTTTTACTGATTAGTTACAATCCCCTTATTTCATGACTTCGTTTGTCGAAAAAAAAGCTGCCTCCCCGTCCGTCGTCTCCCCGATTTCCGAACCGCTTAAAGCCCGTTTCCAAAGTCAGCTTATCGTTGCCGCCGAGTTTGCTTTTGCCGCCTATCATCGCGACCTCAAACGCCGTGAACCGCTCCCGCCGTCTCCTCAAATTCAGACTCTGGATTGGACCTCGCTTTCCCAAAACCAACCGTTATTTCAGGGACTTGTCGACTGTTACCGTCAGGGCTACGGTGCCGCCGGTGAACACGAATGGGGCGAAGGCGCCTACTGCTCTCAATCGGGCTGGTCGCATCTTGTCGACCTTGACCGCTACCACCAGCTTTTATCTGCCGGCAAACCCGTCTGCCCCCATTGTCAGCAAGGCACCCTCTCCCCCTGTTACCCGCCAGAGCACGTCAAAGATAAAGTTAAGTATTGCCTTAACCACGGCTCCCGCCCCACCTGTGTTGTCAAAACCGATCCCTCCCTCCCCGGCCGGGTTGTTGGTTTTTGTTGGGGATCAACCTGCACCCGCCAACAGCTTACCCAGCGCCTTGGCGCCGTCGCCTCCGAAAGCTTTGCCAATGCCACCAGCTCAAACCCCGATCAGCTCTCCTCTCAACTTCAATCCCTTTCCCAGTCTTTTCCCGCTTTTCGCCGCCCCACCCTCTACATCGACGAAATTCTTCTCCTCAAATCAGCCCGTTCCGGCCCCTCGGCTATTATGGATCTGACCAAACCCGTTCTCCAATCCGGAGTCGACGCCGGCGCCCAAACCGCCGTTTTTTGGACCTCCCCCGACTCCAACATCTACCCCCTAACCAAACTGATTGGTTTCACTCCTTTCGCCCGCATCGGCCAACACGACGATCATTTGGTGCTCATGTACCACCCCAACCTCCCCGCCCTCTCCAAATTTGTTTCCACCATTACCCCCAAGGAAATGCGGCAGTTTTTAGTTAAATCCAGCCGCCGCTCCCACTCCCTTAAAAAACCATGACCCTGAAAACCATTCTTCGCCCCCAAAACAACCATCTTTTCCGTCCCCAAAAAATGGCCAGAGGCGCCATCAGTTCCCTTGATCAATACTGTGAAGGCTATCAAAACCCAGGTTCTTCCGGAAAAAATTACACCATTGGCCTGGCTCTTGGCGTTGGCAAAACCAGCTTCAATCTCCGCCACGATGGCTCCCAGCTCCTCGACGAAATCGACGCTTTCGACCGGGCCGAAGTCCACGACACCTATCTTGGTCAAATTAACATGATTACCGTCTCCTCCTTTTGTGGAGTCAACGGTCTCATCTGGGGCTACGACCTTGCCCCCGCCGACCGTCTTCGCCAACCCCACCATTTGGGCATCAGAAAAGTAGGTAAAAACGGCAAAAATATCCCAGTCTACAGCGCCCGTCCCCTCCTTGAAGCCACTAAAAAACTCTTTGGCACCGTCAAAAACAAGCGCTTCCCTCTCCTTCCCGGCTCCCACGTCCCTTGCGCCGGCAAACACTTCACTGAAATCGGCCCCCGCCACATATATTCTGCCATCGCCATCGGTATTCCCAAAAATCGTTCCCGCGCCGCCTGTCTGATTATGGAGGATCTCGGCTGGATTCCCCTTCGCCAAAACCCATCGTCCCAAAGAGCATACAAAAGGCTTATTTTGGAAAACATCACCAAAAGCATCGTCCAAATCGGCAAAAATCAAAACATCGATTACCAGGAAATCTTCACCGATCTTGCCGACATTCAGGTCGAACAGGGTAAAGTCGGTTGCGCCCTGGTTGCCGCCCCCTATTTCACTCTCGCCAAAAAAGCCGTTCCCAAAAACAACCCAGAAATTCTGACCTCTATCAGGCTCTCCGAATGGGAAAGGCAAACTTCCAGCTCCTTCTTGGATAACCGCTGATTATTTGGAATAATCTATCTTGGATGTTCTACCAGCTCTCCTATTTTCTTAGCTTCTCCATTACTGCCTTCTTGGCCCTGTTGGTCTACACCAACAACAAGCACCAAAGGGCCAATCTGGTTTTCACTTACCTGCTTGTTTTTGTTGCCGGCTGGATTGCCACCCTCTACCTTTTCTATTCTTTTCATCATCCCTTTTGGGTTCTGGTCTTTGGCCGCTTTAATTTCGCTTTCACCATTCCCCTTGCCTCCGCCGTTTATTACTTTTCCCTTATTTTCCCCGACTCTTCCCCTCATCCCTCCCGGCCAAAAATCCTCACCTGGCTGCTTACCGAAACCATAATCCTCACCCTTATCACCATTTTTACTCCCCTTATTGACCAGGAAGAGATCATTAATGGCGCCAGCCGATCAACCGTCTACGGACCGCTTTACCCCCTTTTTGTCGCCCACTTTCTCCTCTGCTTTGTCGCCGCCGTCTACAACCTTGCTCAAAAATATCGCCGTCTCACCGGTATCAGCCGTTTTCAACTCCACTACATTATTCTCGGCATTGTTTTCTCCTCGCTTCTGGGCGCCACCACCAACATTTTCATCCCCTCCCTCACCGGTTACTACGACATCCAAAATCTCGGCGTTATCGCCCCCATCGTTTTTGCCTCCTTTTCCGCCTACGCCATCGTCAAACACCGTCTCCTCGACACCCACATGCTGGTTGGCGAAATCACTGCCAAATTTATTACCTCCCTCGCCGTTTGCTTCCTCCTTTCCTTCTTTATCTATATTTATCTCGCCAACGCCAAAACCCAAATCAACCCGCTGGCTTTCCCTCTTGTTTTTTTCGCCGCCGTCGCCCTTACTTATCTCTACCCCAAGATCAACCGATTCTCCGCCATCACCACCAACCGCCTCTTCTTTCGGTCGGTCTATGACTACCAAAAAACCCTAAGCCGCCTTAGTCAAAGCCTCTCCACCTTTTTGGAAATGCCGCAACTTGTCGACACCGTCGTTCAGACTCTCATTGTCACCATGAACCTCGACCGTGTCGCTGTCCTGGTCAAAAACTTCGACACCGGCATTTACGAGATTCAAAAAACCATCGGTTTTGACGAAACCAACGGCATCTCACTTGTCAAAGACAACTACCTGACCGATTTTCTTAGTCAAAATCAAAAAATTCTCGTCCTTGAAGAAATCGAAAAGAGGTTGTTGGAAACCACTAACCACCGTCAGCAAACCGCCCTCTCCTCGCTTATCAACCACATGCGACATATTGAAGCCGGTCTGGTTATTCCCGTCATCAAATCCAACAACCTCATCAGCCTGATCGTTCTTGGCAACAAAAAAAACCAGGATCCATATTCCGTTCAGGATATTGCCCTTCTGCAGGAAATTTCACTTCAGGCCGCCGTCGCCATCGAAAACGCCATGCTTTACCGCAAAGTAAACCAGTTTAATCACGAACTCCAGACCAAAATCCAGCTCGCCACCCGCCAACTTCGCCGCCAAAACTTAAAACTTCAAAAAGCCAACCAGGAACTCAAATCTCTCGACAAAATGAAAGATCAGCTTATCGCCGTCACCTCCCACGAGTTACGCACTCCCGCCTCTATTGTCAAAAACTACCTCTGGCTACTAATTAACCAACCCGAACCCCAAACCAAAATTACTCCCAAGGACCTCCAGCGTCTCCAGCGTTGTTTTGTTGGCACCCAAGACCTTATTCAGCTTATCAACGAAACCCTCGACGCCTCCAAGCTTGAAGGTGGCAAGCTAGAAGTCTCCCGCCAACCGGTCAACGTCAAAGATATTGTCGACCAAAGCATTGTCGATCTAAAACCTAAAATCAAAGACCGTGGCCTTAAGCTTATCGTCAAACCCATCCCCAAGACCCTCCAGGTCCAGGCCGACCCCACCCGCCTTCGCGAAGTCCTCACCAACCTTGTCGTCAACGCCATCAAATATACCTCCTCCGGCTCTATCACCATTTCCACCCAAAAAACCAGTCATCGCCTTGTCTTTTCCGTACAGGACACCGGCCGCGGTATTGCCCAAGAAAACCTCCCCAAGCTTTTTACTAAATTCTTTCGCGAAGATTCCTCACTTAGCTCCTCCAACCCCCAAACCGGCGGCACCGGTCTTGGTCTTTATCTCACCAAATCCCTGGTCGAGCTGATGAAAGGCAAAATCTGGGTAAAATCCAAACAAAACGTCGGCTCCACTTTCTTCTTCTCTCTGCCTCTCTGTCTCAAAAAAATATGACTAGGTTTA
>DCTR01000043.1 GCA_002329385.1 Candidatus Shapirobacteria bacterium UBA1435 | reverse complement strand
CCAACCCGCCCTCAACCAGCCCATCGGCACCATCAATATTATCCCTAATCCGACCCCAAAAACTGCCACTAAATACCACCACCTCCACCGGCTTTGTCTTTTAACCACAATCACCGGCTTACCCTCCACCCCCTCAACCGTCACTCGCTTTTCTTCCCTGTCTTCCGTTATTTCTCCTTTTTCCGCCACTGGCCTGCTGTTTGAATTCTTTATCTCCGTTGGTACCACCTCTTTTGTTAAAGGTTTGCCAACCACTTCCTCGCCAATCGACTCCCCTTCTATCCTCTTCTTCCCTACTCCTCGTCTCTTCTTGATCTTCTTTTTCTTCTTTGTTGAACTGTTTAATAAAGTGTTCTCTTCTCTCTTATCCCCCTCCTGCTCGACCCTTCCTTCCACCACCACATCAAAAAGTTTTCTTGTCTCTTCGGGCTCGTCATTTTTCGCTACCACCAGTTCCGGACTCCTTTGCCTAATTCTCTCTCCGCTTCTCCCTCTTCTATTTTCTTCATCGATTTTAGTCAAAAAATATCTCAACGTTTCCACTGCCCCCTCTTTAAAGTCAACTCTCGGCTCCCACCTCAATTTGTCCCAGTTTCCCCTCACCTCTTCCTCCCGCCATTTCTCCACCGCCATCTCTTTCTGCATTACCTTAAACCTTGTCATCTTTGCCTCGTCGACCAATACCCTTGCCACCTCTTCCGAGTCTGTCTCTTTGCCTGCCACCAAAAAATTCTCCCCCTCCGTCCCCGACAAAAAGCTTGCCCTCAACACTGCCTCTACCCCGTCATCCACCCCCAATGTCCTAAATTTTACCCCAACCGTTGGCAGTATCAAATTATGGTTTGATGCCGCCTGCCTAAACGCCTCCGCCAAGAATCCATCTTCCCCCATTCCCTTTCCATATACTCCCACCAGCTCAACCAGCCTCCAGTTTATTGACTGTTTTTGGTTTATTCTCTTTTTGATTATTTCCGCCACTTCCTGTCTGTTTACCGTCACCACCGTCAGTTTTCCCCCACCTGCCGCCATCTCCCAAATTTTTTCGCTCCCCACAAAATCAAACCAATAGTCCACCTCTTCTCTTTCTATCTCCTCAACCTCTAGTTTATATTCAAAACCACCCTTGTTGGTTAATTCGGTCGGCAGCTCTTCTCCCAATCCGACCACCAAAATATCCTTCTTGATCAGCTCCTCCACCAATCTCTGCGCCACAAAATTTTCCACTCCGTAAACCAACGCCTTTGGCATTCCTGACTTCATATATTCATTTTAGTCTAAGCCTTTTCTAACCCCAACCGCCCAGTCGCCATTTCACCTCTTCTCAACATCATCAAACGCTATTTTTCAAACAGATATTGTATCTTTTACCCTATCTGAAGGACATATATATTAACAACCGATCGACAAGTCTATTGCGGAAATATTTCGGTCATTATGCGGTAATTATTCTCTTTGATCTTCTTTGCCCCCAATAGTATAGCTAGGGACGTGAAAAAAAGTGTCATAACTAAGATGATGGGGGGCGGGTTTTGTGATGACCAAAAATAGACCAACAAAGGCAGTTATCAATCTGATTTAGGTAGAAAGAAAACGGTTAAAAAATGTCAAAACGCCATATTTTGTTAAAGAAAAAAGTAATAACTGCAAACGAATTACTCGATCAAAATCCGTAAAATATCTGGCAATAGGGGATTAGTAAATCAAAAAAGTCTAAACCAAAAACAACAGTCCAATTACCAAACAATCAAAAATTCAATCAAAGGCAAAGTCTGAACTATCTTCAATCAACAACCAAAAACAAATTAACTAGGCTATCTTTCTCCACTAAAACCCATTTTTGGTTCTTTTCAACCTCCACCACATCAACCCCCCCGAAAACGCCTCTGTCGCCACCGTTACCCACGCCGCCGCCCACACCCCCCATCTTGGTATTGTCAGCAAGTTCATTGTCAAATTAAAAATCAGCACCCCCATCCCTAACTCCAACATTTCCTTTTCTCCTCCGTTCGAAATCAGGCTAAAGCCCAACAAGTGGTTGATATAAGCAAACACCAGAGCTATCACTAGAATTCGAACTATCCCCACCGACACCTCATATTCANNCCCCGCCCACATTATTATCGCCACCACCAACGCGCCCGCTATCAATAAAGTCATTGATCGAAAAAACAGTTTTTTGTCGTTCTTTCTCTTGGCCATCATCGGAAAAATACTTCCCACATAAAAGTAGGCCGGTTGTATTAAGGTGGCGTAAATTTTGTAACTAAGACCATACCACGCCACCTCTTTTATCCCCACCAATCTTTCAATCATCAACGAATCTATCGCCCTGTCATAACCGGCAAAAATAAGCAAATACAATCCCATCGGCCAGGTTTTCCTTCCAAACTCCATCACTCCTTTTCTGTCCCACCTAATGCCTTTTAATAAATCATTTTCCTTAAACCACCCTACCAACAAGGTCACTATTCTCGCTACTAAATAAACCCCAAAAACCCACCTTAATCCCCAAACGCCCCCAGACACCAACACTACCGCCAAAAAAATCACCGGCACCATTACTTCCAAAAACACCTTGATCGTCATTTCCATCCTTGTTAACCAAACAATCTCCAACGTCCCCGCCAAAGATGTCAACCACACCATCAGCAATGCCAGTCCAGCTTCAATTCTTATCCCTTCAAATCCCTCCCATGTCAAAATCATTACCACCCCCACCACTACCGCCAACCAGCTTGTCAGCCATCTGAACACTCCCACCTTTTGCCATACCGCCTTCCGCTCCTTTTCCTCCGCCTCCGCCGCCTCCCTAACTCCGATTATTCTCGTTCCCCAATCGGCCATAATGTCAAAAAACACAAATACCGAGGTAATCAACATGTATTTTCCATACATCTCCACCCCCAGCCCTCTTGTTAACATTCGTGTTACTACTAGCCCTGTCAACACCGTCAACACCTTCCCGACTATTTGTGTCGCCGTATTAATTAGGTGCCTCTCAATCACTCTTAATTCTACTTCATTACCTCTTTGTTCGTCTTCCTCAAACCCCACAATCCCACCACTATCGCCATTAGCCACCAGTTTTGCGGTAGAGTCACCCAATAATGGTCCACCATTCCGGTCAATAAAATTGCCGCTACCAACAACCAGTCATTCTTACTTAACTTTCTTTTCTCCCACACCTGACTCAATCCTGCCGCCAGTCCGGCCAGCCCCAGCATTCCCACCTCTGCTAAAATCAAAAGCAATACGTTGTGCACTGGCTGTAGCCAAAAATATCGTCCCTGCTTTTGGTAATAAGGCAACTCCACTAAAAAATTTCCCATCCCGATTCCAAATAGGGGACTGCTCTTTGTCATTTTTACCGACGCCAAGCTAAGATTAATTCTCTTTTCCAAACTCTCCCTGTCCCAACCTCCCAAAAAATCACTCGTCCTGTAATTAACCCCCACTAGCGCCAGCATTATTGAAAACAACCCGATCAGCACCATTATCATCCCCAGCGCCTCTTTCTTCCTTCTTTGTCCCTTATAAAACTGCCATACCGCCACCCCTGCCGTCAAAATCCATATCGACCTGCTCCCGGAAACCACTATTCCCACTACCCCCATCCACCAACAAACCCACCACCATGTTCCGCCATTTTGTTTTTTCCATCTTAACCAGAGTAATAAACACACCAGCAAAAACCCGGCCATACTATTTGGGTGCGAAAAAGTCCCATAAGCCCTTATCAGCCCTCTTCCCAAAATCGACATCTGGGCAATTCCCGCCGTCACAAAACTAAATCTCCTCTCTCCCAAAAAATACCACCATCCTTCCAAACTACCTCCTTTTACCAACTGTGCCACCCCCAGCACTGTTTCCAAAATTATCCACCCCGGCAATACTTTAATCAAAATGTTTTTCAACCAACCTCTCTTCTCCCAAAACCAGTTTACTGTCCACCACCACTGGCCCCACCGTATCCACCTGTAAACCGCCACCTCCCTGTTTTTTGAAAAGACAACATTTACCATTACCATCATTAAAACCATCCCCAAACCAAACGTCAGACTCGATTTACGTTTCTCCTTAAAACTTAACAAAAACATCAATAACCAAACAACATCTGTCAAGTATATCGTCGGCGACAAATAATCCACCCGCATCCCTAAAACATAACTCCACTCCGGCCAAAAATGTCTTCCAAGCTGCGTCGGCATCAACAATACAAACAATCCCATCAGCCACCAGCCAACCTTATCTTTTCTCCCTACCACACCCTATAATATCACAGATCAAACACGTCTGCTGTTAAACCGGCTTGATTACAATATGTCTCTCCTCACCCTCTCCTTCTGACTCCGACATTATTCCTTCCACTTCTGCTAGTACCATATGACAGATCCGTCTCTCAAACGAACTCATGCTTGCCATTGCTACCGGCCTCCCTGTCGCCTTAGCCTTTTCCGCCAATCCCAAAGCCAAAGATTCCAATCTCTGTTTTTGTTCACTCCTATAATTATTTATATCTACCAATATTTTTACCCATTCGTTGATTTTGTTTTTAATCCCAAGCGACAAAATAAATTGTAATGCGCTCAAGTTTCTCCCCCTAAAGCCAATCAGGCTTGCTGGATTGGTCACGGTAATGCTAACCAAAACCCCCCCTTTTTCTCCCTGCTCGTCAGCCATATCCTCCACAAAAGCTTCTGTCACTTCAAAGTCCATTTTTTCCAACATCTCGCACGCCAGCTGCAAAATTATCTCGTTGCGCTCTTTGTTTTCCATAGAGGCTATTCTAGCACAATCTTAACCTAACTATTCATTCTCCCGCTAATCACCTGTTGCCCAAGCATTACTGCCGAATTAACAAACCAATAAAGCAATATTCCTAAAGAAAAATTCCATCCCAAAACCACTGTCATTATTGGCATCATATATAAAGACTGCGTCCTCATCGCCGCCATCATATCGTCTTCTTTATCCTTGGTTAATTCAACCACTTTCTCATCTGTTTTTACTGTCGGCATCATTTGTTTGGCACTCAGATATTGCATTAACCCCGATCCGACCAACAATACCAATGGTAAAATCATCCCCGTCCCTAAGCCCTCTCCAAAAACCTTGGCTGGTGTTAATGCTAGATTACTTCCTAAAAAATTTGCCTCAAACCTAAAACCATCATTAATCCTAAAACTAGAAACCAGATGCCTGTTTATCTCTTCCATCTCTCCCTTGCCTTGAGAAAACATCGTTACCATATTAAAAGCCGAAAAAAACATTAACAGTACTGCTATCTGTAAAATGTTCGGCAGGCATCCCGACAGGGGATTAATCCCTTCTTGTCTATACAACTCCATTTGCGCTTTGGCCAAACCCTCCTTGTCTCCAGTATATTTTTCACCCAACTTCTTAAGTCTTGGTTGTAGCTCTCTCATCTTGTTTCCCGCCTTTATCCCAGGCAAAACCAACGGTAAAAGCAACAGTCTAATTACTAGCGTCACCAACACCACCGACCAGCCCAAACTTCCCGTCAAATAATAGCCTCCAAAAATCGCGTTAACAAATACTGCCACTAAAATGTTCATAAAGTATTTTATTCTACCAGATCCACCCCGCTACCACCCCAGGGATGACACTTCATTAATCTCTTCAATCCCATCCACCCACCTCTAACCAATCCATATTTTTCGATCGCCTCATACATGTATTCACTACAACTTGGAATCATTCTACATCTGTATCCGAATGATAAATATTTCTTATAAAACTTAATTGTTTTTAACGCAATTTTTTTCACCAACCTTCTCCATTAATTCTCTAATCTCTTTAACTGCTTCTGCTTCCTTTAAGTCGATAAACGATCTTTTAGCTAAAAACACCAACCTCCACCCCTCCCTCCATTTGTCTTTATTTGCCAAAATCGCTCCTGCCGCTAGCCTTCTACCCCTATTCCTCTCCACCGCCTTCTTCGATACCTTCTTTGACACGATTAATCCAAACTTAACCCCTTCCTCTTGTGCTTTTCCCACCAACAACCCCATTCTCTTGCCTGGTAAAAAATACCCTTCCCTTTTAATTTCCTCCATCTCCCGCCTAGTTTTAATCCGGTTCTCTTTTTTTAACACTGACTAAATTCTACCTCAAAATCAATTACTGCTTACTGTTAGCCTTTTTCTCCCTTTTAATCTTCTTCTTTTTATTACTGCCCTCCCGGTCAACTTTTTCATCCTCTTTAGAAAACCATGAACATTCCTTCTCCTTTTATTCTTTGGTTGGTAAGTTCCTTTTTGTTTCATGGTTCCTATTTTACCACGTCATTGTCGTCAATTAACCCCTAAACAGCCTCTCTATTTTCCCGACCCCTCTTTGATCTCTTGTTTCTTGTGGAAAACTCATTTATTATCTTGTGGAAAACCAAAAACCTGCCTTTTTTCTGTTTATCATTTTTTGCCCAATTTTTCACTCATATGGATCTTGATCGTCTTTGGAAAAATTCACAAGAGGAATTAAAAATTGTCCTTGCTCCCGCCGTCTATCAAACCTTTGTCGCCAAAAGCCAACTCGTCTCTTTAAAAGATCAGGTTGCCACCATTGCCTGTCCCAACTCTTACCTCGTCGACATGAACCGCAAGCGTTACTACCATCTTTTTAAAAGTGCCATCGATAACCAAAACAAACAAGACAACTCTATTATTTTTATCGTTCAGGAAGTCATCACTGATGAGTCGGAGCCACCAACCCCTCCTCTCTTTACCTACACCCCTCCTCACACCACCAATCAAGGCTCCGGACTTCACCCAAAATACACTTTTGAAAACCTAATCGTTGGCAATAGTAATAATTTTGCTTACGCCGCCGCTCAAGGCATAATCAAAAACCCCGGACTCACCTACAATCCTTTTTTTATCTGGGGTGGAGTCGGGGTTGGTAAAACTCACCTGATGCAGGCAATCGGCCATGAGTTACTCAAAAAAAACCCAGACTTAAAGATCCGTTATTTTCCTGCTGAAACCTTCAGTAATGAACTTATCTCCTCCCTCAAATCTAAAACCATGAACCAGTTTAAAGACAAATATCGTCGATTGGATTGCATCTTGGTCGACGATATCCAATTTATCGCCGGCAAAGAGTATACCCAGGAAGAATTTTTTCACACTTTTAATGCACTTCACCTTGCTGGCAAACAAATCGTCCTCACCTCCGACCGAAAACCTGCCGATATCGACCACCTCGAAGACCGGCTTGTCTCCCGTTTTATGGGTGGTCTTACTGTCGACATTCAATTACCGGATTACGAAATGAGGGTTGCTATTATCAACCAAAAAACCCAAGAAAAAAGTCTTACTCTCACTACTGAAGCCACCAATTATCTCGCCGACTCCCTTCAGTCCAACATTCGCGATATCGAAGGCCGACTCCAGGAAATTAGTATCCAATTTATTACCAGTAGGGGACAATCATCGCCCTCTAACCCGGTTGATCTTAATTTTATTCAAAATAGCTCCAATCAACAACCATCTTCCTCATCCAACCAAAACCCTCGCCATCTCATTTCTATCTGTGCTAAATTTTTCAATATAAAAACTGGTGATCTCTGTGGGAAAAGCCGTAAAAAAGACCTTGTAACTGCCCGCCACTTCGCCGCCTATCTCCTCCTTACTGAAACCGGTCTCCCTTTGGAAGAAGTTGGTCGCCTGCTTGGTGGACGTGACCACACTAGCATTATGCACGCCCGGGACAAAATCCACACTGACCTTTCCACTAATCCACAAACCAGACAACTTATCAACCAAATCAAATCCCAAATCTGAACGCTTTGTGTTTTTTCCACTTTTTTTCTTTGTTACCCACCCTCTTTCCCACTTTTTACTCTCCGCTTTTCCCCCGAAACTAACCCAAAACCATTCACCTCTTATAAGACATAAATAGCTTTTGTTTCCAAGTTTCCCGTTTATTTTTAGTTTCCAACCGACAAATTTTTCTCATTAAATAAATTTAAACTGGACCTCTCGATTACTTTTATCTTACCTTGTCACTATTCCACTTTTTCACCTCCTCTATTAATACCTATTACTACCTTAAATCAAATTATTAAACCAACCAGTTGATCGTTTAAAAAAAACCGAAATCAGACTATTATTAAATGAAAGAATGTCTCTAAATCTTAAAAAATCTCTATCTTTTTTCTTTATAGTTCTCCCTTGTCTCTCCTCTACCAAACCGGCTCTTTCCCAATCTTTTACCTTAATTACTCCCACTCCGTCACCCGCTCCTTTATCTGTCCCTGGTGAAATTATTGTTAAATACAAAGAAACGGCCGTTGACCTTGATCGTGCCGCTAGCTTATCTCAAGTGAATGACTTTAGTTTTCGTTTCCAGTTGGTCGACAAAGGTGCTATTCGTTCCCTAAACCTAAAAACTTTTCAAACCAGCAATACTGATCAGTCTCTTACTTTTCAATTAGTCGACCGGATTAAAAACGATCCTCTTGTTGAATATGCCGCCCCAAACTATTATCGTTTTCTCTCATCAATTCCGAATGACCCTCACTTTCTTGATCAGAGTCTTTGGGCCCTAAAAAACGATGGCCAGACAATTCGCCAAAAAACAGGTGTCGCCAACTTTGATATTTCCGCTCTCCCTGCTTGGCAGATGGAATCGGCTTCCCAGCGGGAAATTATTGTCGCTGTTATTGATTCTGGCGTTGCTTACGACCATCCCGATCTTGTCTCTAATATGTGGGATGGCTCAACCTGTCGTGACGAAAACAATCAACCGATCTCTGGCGGCTGTCCTTATCATGGCTGGGACTTTGCTAACAACGACCATGATCCCTATGATGATCAAGGTCATGGCACCCATGTTGCCGGCATCATCGCTGCTTCTTCTGGAAACTCTCTTGGTATTACTGGTATCAGTTCCCAAAATAAAATAAAAATTATGGCCATTAAAGCCAGTGATAATCAAGGACGTTTGTCCGACATCGCCATCCTTAAAGCTATTAATTTTGCCAAAAACAATGGCGCCAAGGTTATAAACGCTAGTTTTGGCGGTCCTGGTTTTAGTCGCCAAGCCTATTCCGATGTTCTTAATGGTTATTCTGGTTTGTTTATCGCCGCCGCCGGCAATGACGCCAGGAATAATGAAGTCAATCATGTTTACCCCAGCGATTACGATTTTGACTCGGTTATTTCGGTTGCCTCGATCGATAATCGCGGCCAGCTTTCCTCTTTTTCAAATTTCGGGGCCGTTTCAGTTGATGTCGGCGCTCCCGGCAGCGACATTTTAAGCACGGTTATCGACTACTTTGAAGAAGATTTTACTCAGTATTCACCGCCGTCCCTTGGTCCGTTTAACCCTTCCCCTCAAAGCAAATGGACCACCCAACTGATTAGCGGTTATGTCTTTTTATTAACCAACCCCCCCAATCAGCCCGCTCCTCCTCAGTCAACTTTAACCTACAGCCAAACTTTTGATCTAAGTCGCTTGTCTTCTCCTGGCTCTCTTCAGGCAGTGGTTTATTGCCAGGGGGATATTAATCATAACTATCTCGACCTTCAGGCTTATGATGGCTCGTCCTGGCGATCTCTCGGCCGACTTTATCGCGACGATAATGGTAGTTTTATTCAGGAAAACATCCCGGTTTCTGGCTTTTCTAATTCAAACTTTCAGGTTCGCCTAAATTGGGTAACCGACTCTGTTGATGGTCAGAAATTTTGTGCTTTGGCCAGCCTTAAACTTGTTTTCCCTGGTTCGAATGGTCAGCGTTATGGTTATAAGCAGGGGACATCTATGGCCACGCCTTATACCTCCGGTCTGGCGGGATTAATTTACAGTTTTCAACCAAACCTTTCTGTTTCTCAAATCCGGCAAGTTATCTTTGATAGTGGTGATACTGTTTCCTCTCTTGCCGGCAAGACTCAAACCGGTAAAAAAATCAACCTCTCTCGTGCTCTAACTCTTGTGGCTAATTTTTCCCCTTCGCCCACCCCTTCGCCAATCATTTCCCCTGCAATTCCATCCCCAACTGCTACTCCCTCGCCCTCACCCCTCTCTCCCACCCCCACCCAATCACCCTGTCTTTGTCCTTCTGGTTTGGCTAAGAACCAAGGTAATGCCGACTGTAATCAATCGATCGACATCAATGATTTTTCTGTTTGGGTTTCTGAATATCATCAATTTCAATCTACTCATATTTATNNCATTAACCTTGATGATTATGAAATTTGGAAGACGCAAATATTAAACATTCGGCGTGCTTCTTCGTTATGAACAAGGCCTTCTACTTTTTACTGATTTTAGCCGCTTCTCTTTTAGCCTCCTTATTTTTGGTCCAGATGAACCACGATTCCCGTCGTCGCGCTTCCAACATTGAAATCACCGCCTTATTTTTGCCTGAGTCTTCCTCCGTTGATTCTGGACAGCGTTTTCACCAGTTCTTTCTCCTAGACACCGCCATTTATCGTCTTAATGCCGTTGATACCAGAATAAAATTCGACACCCAAAAACTAAAAGTTATCTCTGTCACTCCTCTTTCCTCCCGCTCCAACCTCATCCCTGGTTCAAAATATTTTTTTAGCGAAGATTCTCATGCTCTCGACACCAGTTTTGACAATCAGTTGGGCACTATCAACCTTTTAGGTGTTAATCTTAACCGACCGGAAGAGGTTTCTTCGGGGGTTGTTTATCTTCTTCGTATTGAGTTTGAAGCTCTAACCGCCCACCATGTCCAACTATCGCTCGACCCGGCCTACCCCCATCAGGTTACCGGTTATAATTTCATTTCTCCAACCTCCACCCCGACCCTTACTCCCACCCCCGCCATCTCCGCCAATCCTCCTGGAATTCTCAAATTTAATCTTTCTTTTACCGGCGTTTCTTCTTCCGCCACTTGCGTTGACTGGCCGATAAGTGTCTTGGTTGTTTCTGATATTGGCGTTACTAAGTTTTTTCCGTCTGTTGGTCTGACTAAAATCGACTCTGCTTCCTCTTTAGCCGTCTATCAGTCACAATTACCTCTGGTCGATTTTGACCATCACCGGAATTTGTCTGTTTTTATTCGTAGCCCCCGCCACCTCCAAACTAAATACGGGGTAAATGGTCAATCATCTGTTTATAACCAAAAAAACGGTCAAATCTCCGTTACTACCGATCACTCGACCACCCCTCTTTACGACTTTACCGCCTTTCCTTTGCCTGCTGGTGATATTACCGACCGCACCTCTTCCCAGTCCGACGGTGTTATTAATGGTCTTGATTTTGCCCAAGTAAAAAGCCATGCCGTCCGTCGGTTGAAAGTCGAATCTGGCACCACCTTGTTAAGCGACCTTGATGGCAACTGTGAAGTCAACAGCGTTGACATTACTACTCTCATGCAAGCCCTGCGTGACCAAATTGATCAGGTTTATTAAGCCTTTAAAAAACCGACTTGGGCCATAACTGGCAATTTTTCTTTACCCAATCGATGTCAAATTCTTCCGTCTCCCGTCTTTCTCCTTTATAGATAAAATACTCCCTTTTTTCGATTTTTTCACCAACAGTTGGTATTTCATTTTTATACCACTCTTCCGGGCAATCTCTTAACTTTCCCTTTTTCCATCCCTTAACTCCCAAAAATATCACTAAAAATAATATTATAAGGACTAAAAAAATTACTATTCTTCTCTGGTTTTTCATTTATTCAGTCTAACACATTGTCGCCCTGCCTGATCCTTGCTAATATAAGCCAATGGAAATTTCCCTCCTCCAAGAAAATCTCAATATTGCTCTCTCTCATGTCTCCCGTTTTATTTCAGCAAAATCACAATTACCGATTTTGGGTAATATTCTTCTTACTACCGACAATGGCCGCCTTAAACTGTCGGCCACCAACCTTGAGGTCGGCATTAACTACTGGCTTGGTGCCAAGATCGCCAAAGAGGGGAGTGTTACTGTCCCCGCCAAAGAGTTTGCCGAGTTCGTTTCTTATCTCCCCCCTGGTCGTCTCGATCTCTCTCTTGATTCTAATGGTCTTTTAACTGTTTCCTCTGCAAAAGCGCAGTCGACCTTCACCACCATCCCTTCTGCCGATTATCCCCAAATACCGTCTTTTGACCCATCAACTGCTTTTGATCTCGACCTGACTCTTCTCACTCAATCCATTTCTCAAATTGCCTTTGCCGCCGCCGCCGACGACACCCGCCCCGTCCTCACTGCCATTGTTTTTCAGGTTAGTCGGGACAACCTCTCCTTAGTTGCCACTGATGGCTTTCGCCTTTCTTTAAAATCCGTCAAACTGGTGAATCCAATTAACCTGTCCTCCGATCAGGTAAGTTACCTAATCCCGGCCAAAAGCCTGGTCGAGCTCACTAGGCTTTCTAAAAACGCCAAAAAAATTAAAATTGGTCTCACTCCTGATGGTCACCAGTTAGTTTTCGTCCTGGACGACTTAGAGCTGGTTTCTCGGCTCATTGAAGGGGACTACCCCAACTATCAGCGCATCATTCCAGACGGCTTCTCCACTAAGGTTTTTATTAGTCAGTCCGATCTGGCGCAAAGCATCAAAATCGCCTCTGTTTTTGCCCGCGAGTCAGCCAATGTCGTCAAGTTTAATGTCAAAAAATCTTCTGTCGAGTTAAGTGCCAACGCCCCTCAAATGGGCCAAAATCAGGTTAGTTTCGATGCCAGGGTTGAAGGTGAACCTCTCCAGATTGCTTTCAACTACAAATTTGTTTCCGACTTTATCTCTGTTTGTCAGGGGGAGGAGGTGGTAATCGAATTCAACGAGAGTCTTACCCCGGCCCAATTCCGTGATCAGTCTGACCCCGGCTTTACCCACATCATTATGCCCGTTCGTCTGCAAGACTAGTCCTCTTTTTCGATTTCGTCAACATAAAGCGTCGTCCCTGAAAACATTCCCTTGACTCTAACTTTTTTATTCATATATTCCTCCAAATTTATTTTCCTGCTGGCGACATTAACTGTTTCCTTTTCAGAATTTAATATATATTCATCACTAATCCTGGCTACAATTACCCCCGTCTTTTCCTCCACTGTTGTTTTTTCTATTTTTCCACAACCGCCAGTCATTATTACCAACACTAGCACCATTAATCCTTTTATCACTCTTCCTCCTCTACAAACATAAACTTATGACTGCCTCTGTCAAAACCATTATTCTCCAGCCAGTCGCCAATCAGTTTCTCTGCCGCATCTCTTTTTAACCCTTCCAGTTTGATTTGCAACGTCAACTTGTCCACATATTTTTCTGCCGTCCACCCTGCCCCCGAGTAGGGGAGTATGGACCATAAAGGATAGTCGCTGTCTGCCTCAACTTGCCTCGGCGTTGTTGTTGGCTGGTCGCTTATATTCGTTGTTTCTGTCGTTTGTGTCAGCGTCTCATCTTTTTGATCGTCGTTATCTTCATACAAAACCTTAATCGTCAGCATTGCCACCAATACCGCGCTTAGCAAAAAAATTACCTGGTATCTTTTAAAAAATTTATCCAAATCCATACTATTGTCTAATCGCCCTTGTTATTAACGTTACCCCTGCCGTTTTTCCTCCACTTCTTCCGCGTCCCTCCAGCAGGATATATGGATATATATAACCTCTTTTTTCTGCATCATACATATAAACCATCTTTGCTTTATCGGTATTTATTGATTTTATTTCATCCATCATTCCTGCTTCATCGCCAACACCGCCTCTGTCTGTTGATAATATTCTGAAATTTTCTTCCGGTAGTTTTTCCGCCTCCTCCTTTGTCCAGCATTCTTCTGTTTCTTCCACCTCGTCCACTCTTGTTGGTAAAAATAAGTTAAGTTTTATCAGTTTTCCGTCGCTTGCATATATCGCAGTAATCATATTGTTTCCCCATGGCTTAATCAGCACCTCGTCTACTAAATAATCCGCCCTTATCTCCACCCCCTCCGCCTCCTCCCTGCTGGTATCCTCCCAGATCGGGTAAACCACTTTCACATATTTTGCCGACTCTTTTTTAACCTCTATTCCTTCAGGCATTATTCCGAAAGAAGTGATTAGTGATCTCATTTTCCTCCACGCCTCTTCTGTCTCTATTGTTGCCGCCACTGCTTCTTTGTCTCTTTCTGCCACATAACCAATTACTCTCTGTTGTTTGTTGAAATACATAATTTCTTTTCCATCCTTGCTTCTGATAAGCCAGTTGACTTCGTCGCCGTATTCAACCTCGACCAGTTTTGGGTTTATTATTTCGGCGATTTTTTTTAACTTTTCTTCATCAATTTCAATTTCTGTGACTCGTCTCGGCCCCGCCCTCTTCGGCACTTGCCATTCTGTAACATTCCTGACGACCGCTTTTGGAGTATCAAGATATTTTGGCCAGTCTCTCGTTTGTGTCTTTACTGTCTCCTCCTGTTTTATTGGTTTCATCTCAATTTTATCTTTTTTGTTCTCCTTCTTTTCTTTTCCAAAGGTCATCCAAGCCAAAACCAGCATAAATGCGATTATCAGGTAATTTTGGTATTTTTTTAAAAAATTTTCCGGTTTTATTGGCATGGTATTCCGTTGTCGATGCAACAACCTTTATAGGATTTTGTCAGTCCCAAATAATATTCTATCGGTTTTGTTGTCCCTCTAAGTTGATAATGTAGATGTGACCCTTCCGATCTGCCGGTGTCATCGGCTCTTCCAATCACCTCTCCTCTTTTTACCTGTTTTTCCCCGCTAAACGCCCAGTCCCACAAATGGTAATAAAACGAAATCACCTCTTTGCCTTCGCACATTGATTTAATCGCCACGTACTTGCCGGCACCGGGGCCTTCCCCCGTTATCGCCGCCCCGTCATGGGTTGCCGTTATCGGTGTCATCATTGCCACTCCAAAATCCATTGCTTCATATTTTTCGTGCGAGCATCCTACTGCGAATGGTCCCTGGGTAATTGTCCCCCCTTGTACTGGCATCCCGTTTGGACAGCCCTCCGGTATTGGTATTGTCGGATCCCAGGTTGGCAGCTCACCCGCGTCTCCTCCTCCTACTCCTTTTGGGCTAACCAAAAAAGAAATGTCGGTTGCTGTTTTTGCCTGTTTGGCAAACATTCCTCCCATCACTATCGGAAATATTTGTACCGGAAATGCCATCATTCTAATTAGTGCCATCGGTAATGCCAATCCTAGTGTTGTCAGCGCTACTCCCGCCCCTAGAATTCCCCCCGGGAAGTCTTTTAGTTTATCCTTTAGCTTGCCTATTGTTGCTCCACCCACTATTCCTCCCAAAAATCCAACCACTGCCCCGATTATTGTTCCCACTACTGGTGCC
>DCTR01000005.1 GCA_002329385.1 Candidatus Shapirobacteria bacterium UBA1435 | reverse complement strand
TGCCAACACCACCGATGCTGGAGGAAGAAATCGTCAGAAACTAGACCCTCCCGGCCGCCTTACCGTCATCTTGGGCAACGTGTGTCGTTTGTCGGAGCACGAAAATTTGGATTGATTTTCGTCCCCCGGGCACACCGGGGTTTTTGTTTTTTAATCCGTCGTCTTCTTGTTATTATTAAATCAAAATATGCCTCGCACCTACGCCAAAGACTGCCTAAACAAAGTCGGTGAAACTGTCCTTCTTAACGGTTGGGTGGCCAATATCCGCAATCATGGCCAGTTGATTTTTATTGACCTTCGCGACTGGACTGGCGTGGTTCAGGTGGTGGTCAACAAAAGTGACGACCCCAATGTTCACTCTCTGGCCGAAACTATCGGCAAAGAATGGGTGCTTGCCGTTGAAGGACAGGTGCAAAAGCGCCATCCCAAATCGGTCAATAGCCAGATTGCCACCGGCACGGTCGAGCTAATTTGCCGTCAAATCACTATCGTTAACAAAAGCCAGAATTTGCCCTTTCCGGTCGACACTGATGGCCTCGAAATCGACGAATCCTTGCGTCTGAAATACCGCTTTATTGATTTGCGCCGTCCTCGTCTAAGCCGCATTATCCAGCAAAAGCACAAATACATTTTAGCCGTCCGCAACTGGATGGATCAAAACGGTTTCACTGAAGTCATCACCCCGCTTCTCACCTCAACCTCCCCCGAAGGCGCTCGGGATTTTTTGGTGCCTTCCCGCATCCATAAGGGCAAATTTTTCGTTTTGCCCCAAGCCCCCCAACAGTTCAAACAGCTTCTGATGGTTAGTGGCGTCGACCGTTATTTTCAGATTGCTCCCTGCGCCCGCGACGAAGATCCTCGTGCTGACCGCCATGCCGGTTTTTTCTACCAAATCGACATTGAAATCAGCTTTCCCAGTCTCGACATTATTTTCGACGTTGCCGAGAGGTTGATGCGCGACACCATTGGCGTTGTCGCCCCCGAAAAAAAGTTGTCCGCTTTTCCTTTCCCCCGTCTCTCCCACGAAGAAGCCATGGAAAAATACGGTTGCGATAAGCCCGACATCCGCTTTGGTCTTCTCCTTCAGGATGCCACTGCCCTGCTTAAAGGCAAAAGCGACTTTAATGTTTTCAATAATGCCGAAACTATCAAGTGCCTCGTCGCCAAAGCTTGCGGCGGTTATTCCAAGGGCCAGCTGGAACAGCTCGAAGGTTTGGCCAAAGAAAAGGGTGCCAAAGGGCTGGCTTATGCCAAAGTCGTCTCCGAAGGTCTGGATATCGGCGTTTCCCGTTTCTTCTCCCCCGAACTTCAAAAAGAAATAATTGCCGCCCTTTCCGCCTCCCCCGGCGACTTGCTGTTATTCGTTGCCGACAAACCTTCCATCGTCAACAAGGCCTTAAGCCATTTGCGCAACTACCTTGGCGATGTTCTTCAGCTCAAAGATCCCAATCTTCTTTCTTTTGCCTGGGTTACCGGCTTTCCTTTTTACGAAGTCAACGACGAGGGCAAGCTCGATTTTGGCCACAACCCCTTTTCCATGCCTCAAGGCGGCCTCAAAGCGTTGGAAACCCAAAATCCGCTCGATATCAAATCTTTTCAGTACGACCTTACCCTGAATGGTTTTGAAATCGCCTCCGGCTCCATTCGCAACCATGAGCCGGAAACTCTGGTCAAGGCCTTCGAGGTTCTCGGTTACGGCCGCGACGAAATTCTCAAAAAATTCGGCGGCATCTATAACGCTTTCCATTACGGTGCTCCTCCCCATGGCGGCTGGGCTATCGGCCTTGACCGTCTGCTGATGATTTTGCTCAATGAACCAAATATCCGCGATATTTATGCCTTCCCCTTAAGCGCCAACGGTGTCGATCTGTTGATGAATGCCCCCAGCGAAGTCGACCAAAAACAGCTTGACGATGTTGGCCTGATGCTTAAGCCCGAAGTTGTCGCCGCCCCCCTTTCAAAGCGCCTTTTGGATTTTTTAAAACTCAAAGGCATTAATTACCGCCTGCTCCAACACCCTCCCACCGCCACCTCCCTTGAATCGGCCGCCGCCCGCCACACCAGCTTAAATCAGGGAGCTAAGGCCCTTTTGGCCTTTGCCGATTCCCGTCCGGTATTGGTCGTTCTTTCTGCCGCCCAAAAACTCGACCCTGCCGCTTTCACTTCGCAGTTTGGCTTTAAGGACTTCCGCCTGGCCTCTCCCTCCGAAGTCGAGGTCGTTTGTGGCGTGCCGGTTGGCGCTGTGCCGCCCATTGGCTCTTTGTTTAATGTCCCCACCTTTGTCGATGAAAATCTTTTAACTAACGAAGAAATTGCCTTCAACGCCGGTTCTCTGACCGATTCGGTCATCATCGGGTCGGCCGATTTTGTTAGCGCCGCCAGCCCCAAACAAGGCCGTTATGCGCTTTAAAATCCAATCGGAAGTCATTATTTTCGCTCTTATCTTCGTCATCAGCTTGTTTTGGCTACCATCTTTTGGCCTTTGGCGGCTTGCCCCTTCTGCCCTTCCCGCCTCCTCTTCACCTCCGCTTTCCGATTATGTTCATCCTGCTATTCCCCGGGTGGCATCCAAATCTCTCCCCCAGCTTAACGCCGCCAGCTACATTCTTGTCGACAACGCCACCAACTCAATTCTTGTCGCCCAAAATCCTCATTTACGGATTTACCCCGCTTCCATTACCAAGCTGGCCACCGCCATCACCGCTCTCAACATTTACCCCCTCTCCGAAGTCATCACCGTCACCGATGTTTATCAGGAAGGCAAGGTGATGGAACTAAAACCCGGCGAAAAAATCACCGTCGAAAGCCTGGTTGAATCGCTTTTGGTTTATTCCGCCAACGATGCCGCCCACAATCTCGCCTCCCATCACTCCGGCGGCATTCCCGGCTTTGTCGATCAGATGAATCTTCTGGCCAAACGCTACCGTCTCAACGGCACCAATTTCACCAACTACGACGGTGTTCATCAGCCGGCTCATTATTCCACCGTCTACGACCTCTCCCAACTTGGCCGTCTGGCCATCAAAAACCCGGTTGTCACCGAAACCGTCAAAAAAAAGGAGGTGGTCATTGAAGATATTAACCGCCAATACCAGCATTTTTTAACCACCACCAACGAGCTTTTGGGGCAGGTTCCCGAAATCGAAGGTCTCAAAACCGGCTGGACTCCCGAAGCCCGCGGTTGTTTTATTGGCCTGATCAATATTGACGGCCATTACTTGATTAGTGTTGTTGCCCAAAGCGATGATCGTTTCGCCGACACCCGCCTTCTTGTCGATTGGGCCAAGTCAAACGTTGTCTGGGAAGCCTATCAGCCCTAAACCTATTCCAGGTATTTGCTGGTTATTGCCGGTATATAAGCCACAAATCCGTCGTCTCCTTCAAACACGAAAATCGGCTGCATATAGTTGGTCAGGGTAAATGGCTCCAAATAAGCCAAATACATTTTTCTAATCACCACACTGTTCTGGGCCACGTCAAACGCCGGCCAGTAATCGCCGTTTTTGAGCTGATTGATCGCCTCCTGGTTACTTTTAATTGGATAGGTGGCAAACGCTTCTCTGTCGATTTCAGCGTATTTATAAGTAACTTCAACCACATCCCTTCCTTGTCCATTTTCCCCGCTCACCAGCACCGATATCGGCGCTTGTCCGAAATTGGTCGAAACGATTTTCTGCTCGTCTTCCAGATTTTTTCTAAAAAAGTCCACTCTGGCGATATTGGCCTCCGATTGCGACTTTGCCGCCTTCAGCCCGTTGGTGTCGATGTTCCAATAACTCACTTTTTTCTCGCCTTCCTCCAAATCTTTCGGATATTTGTTCGCTTTCGCCAAAAAATTGCTCGCCGTCCTTATTGCCCCTTCCTTGTCGGGTGTTTTTTCCGGATTCAAAAGCGTTTGGTCGGTCAAATAGGGATACTGGAGTTTAAAACTTCCCTCCACCACATTCATCGTCAATGTCAGGTTTAAGTTTCTGTTGCTAAATTCATACACCCCTTCCGATATCTTCACCGGGTCGGCCGAAAACCCCAGATTTTTTGCCGTCTGGCTGTCTTGCGCCAAGGCCATCACTCCGTTGTTTGGTCTGAAGACCACGTAAACTTTCGCCTGGTCGGCGAATTTTGGCGGGCTGTCGTTTGGAAACTCCATCGAAAAGCTTTTTTTGGTGAACTCCTTTTCCGGAAAAACGATTTTGGGCAAAACCCCGTATCTCACTGTTGGCGGCACATAGGGCGGATGGGCGGCTTGGTAAGCCTTAATCGCTGCCGTCAGCCCCATGTAGCCCAAGACTGTCACTGCCAAAATAAATCCGCTCAATTTAATCAAAATCCTTGCCTGGTAAGCCGAAGTCGTCAGCGACATGATTTTATTCTACATCATTTTAGTAGGGGATTGTCGGCAATCTTTCAACAAATTCCGCCCCGAATGATGCTAAAATCAACCATGTCCACCGTTGTCCGCACCCGCATGGCCCCCAGTCCCACCGGCGAATATCACATTGGTCATATCCGCACCCTCCTCTATAATTATGCTTTTGCCCGCCAAAACGGCGGCCAGTTTATCATTCGCATCGAAGACACCGACCAGAAACGTTTTGTTCCCGGAGCCGTTGACCGGATTTTGCAGGTAATCAAAGACTACGGCCTTTCCTGGGACGAAGGTCCCGACATCGGCGGCCCCCATGCCCCCTACACTCAAACCCAGCGCCTTGATCTTTACCGCCAGCACATCCAAAAATTGATCGACCTTGGCGGCGCCTACTATTGTTTTTGCTCTCCCCAGAGGCTTGAGGAAATGCGGGCCGCCCAAAAGGCCGCCAAGACTGTTCCCAAATACGATCGCCACTGTCTTTCCCTAACCCCCGATCAGGTTAAAGAAAAAATCGCCGCCGGTGTCCCTTATGTCGTCCGTCTCAAAATGCCCGACAACGAAGTCCTTTCTTTCCACGATATCGTTCGTGGTGAGATCAAGTTCAATACCGCCGATGTTGATGACCAGATTTTGATTAAATCCGACGGCATTCCCACCTACCACTTCGCCGCCGGTGTCGATGACCACTTAATGAACATCACCCATGTCCTGCGGGGCGACGAGTGGATTTCTTCCGTCCCCAAACAAATGGTCATCTATCGCTATTTCGGTTGGGAACTACCACAATTTGCTCATCTTACGGTATTTCTTGATCCTTCCGGCAAGGGCAAGATGTCCAAGCGTCATGGTTCGGTTTCTGCCAGAAGTTTTTTGGAAGACGGCTATTTGCCCGAAGCCCTGCTCAATTTTTTGATGCTCTTGGGTTGGAACCCTGGCACCGATCAGGAAATCTTTAGCCTTGACGAGTTTGTTCAAACCTTTGACCTAAAGCACCTCCACAAACAACAGCCGATTTTTGACCGCAAAAAACTCGATTATTTTAACGGCTACTACATCCGTCAAAAATCCGACGACGAGTTGGCCGCTCTCCTCTCTCCCTTTTTGCCCGCCGCCAATCCCGACACTCTCAAGTGCCTTGTTCCCCTCATCAAAGACCGCATTACCACCCTCAAAGATGCCGCCGCCCTCACCTGCTTTCTCTTTCAGGACATCAGTCTCGACAAATCCCAGCTTTCGGCCAAAAATCTCGACCCCTCCCTTGCCCAGACCATGCTCAAAGAGGCCTATTCGCTGTTATCGACCGTCTCCGACTGGCAGCCGTCGGTTATTCAGCCCCTGCTTCTCGACCTGATCAAAAAAAATAATTGGCATACCGGCCAGTTTTTCATGGCCTTCCGCCTCGCCCTCACCGGCTCTCCCGTCACTCCGCCGATTGTCGAATGTCTACCCATCCTTACTAAGCCCCAAGCCCTCTCCCGCCTCCAGTCGGCCGTCAATCGGCTCTCTTAATCTTTGTTAGACTAAACTTGTGTTGCCGATCCTAAATCTGCTGGCCTGTTTTTATTTTCTTGCCGCCCCGGTTTTTGGCCAAACGCCTTCCGACACCGTCCCTTCCCCAAGCCCCGCTTCCACGCCTTCTATTACCTTAACCCCCGCTCCCCTCGTCTCTCCAACTTCGACTCCCACCATCACCCCCACTCCCAAAACCACCCTCATCATCTCCTCCCTTCCCGGTTCGGCCCGCCAGTGCGACTCTTTTGAGATCCGCCTGGTATTATCCAACGCCTTAGCCCAAACCGACTATTACCTTAAGGCGTTTGGCGGCACCGGCACCAACGACTACGAAATCGAAGTTTTTTACAACAACCAATGGGTTAATGGTGGCAATGGCGCCTGGGCTTCCATGCCCAAATTTACCTCCGGCGCTGACGGTCAAATCAACCAGCCCATCACCATTAAAGCCCGTTGTGACCAAAGCTCCGGCCTTTATTCC
>DCTR01000001.1 GCA_002329385.1 Candidatus Shapirobacteria bacterium UBA1435 | reverse complement strand
CCCACTACTGGCAAACCACCCACACCGTCACTGCCTTCGGCATCGACGATCAAAAACTAATCTCCCGCGTTACCGGTCGTAACGATATCAGGGTTTTTCAAAATGGTGTCGATCGTAAGTTTTATGAATCCAGGCCAAAAACCAAAAAAAGCCCCTTCCCGTCAATCCTTTTTGGTGTCTCCAACATGAAGTGGATGCAAAACCGGGAATCGGTTGACATGATTATCACCGACCTCTGGCCGCAAATCAAAAAAAACATCCCCAAGGCCAGACTGCTTATTATCGGCCGAAATTCCCCTGAATACTACGGCCATCTGACTAGTAAGGACATTATCGTTGCCGAAGCCGATGCCGACGGTCAAGCGAAAGACCCGCAATACTATTACTACTACAGCTGGGTTTTACTCGCTCCCATGGGTAGCGGTGGCGGCACCCGTAATAAATTTCTTGAAGCCATGGCCTGTGGATTGCCCATTATTACCACCCCCGAAGGCATGGGGGGCATCACCTACCAAAACGGCCAACACGCTATCGTCTGCCAATATGATCAAACCGCCGCCGAAACTATCAAACTTCTCCGCCAACCAGCTCGCCAAAAGCAAATCGGCATGGCCGCCCGCCAGCTGATAAAGGCAGGTTATTCCTACGAAAAAAGCGTCGAAGGTTTAAACAAAATTTATGAAGAAATCTGCCAACAACACCTCTCCTAGGCTCTCCGTCATCATCCTCAACTACAATTCGGGCAAATATTTATCCCAATGCCTAAAATCAATTTTAAATTCTTCCCTCACCGACAGGGTCGAGATTATTGTCGCCGACAACCAATCAACCGATAACAGCTTTCTCCTGGCAAAAAGGATCAAAAACACCCACAAACTCATCACCCAAATCAAGCTGATACCTTTAGGCCAAAATCGCGGCTTTGCCGCTGGCAATAATCAAGCGGTATCCTTCGTCCATTCTTCTTCGGATTTCGTCCTTTTTCTAAACCCTGACACTATCGTCAACACCGATACTCTCCAAAAAACAATCGGTTTTTTTGATAGCCACCATAAAGCAGATGCTGTCACCTGCCAGGTTGTCCTGGTCAAAACCGGTCGGCTCCAGCCGGAATGCCACCGCGGTTTCCCCACCCCCTGGTCAGCCTTCGCCCATTTTACCGGTCTAAACAAACTTTTCCCCCGTTCTGCTATTTTTAATAATTATTTCCTTGGCCACCTTGACCTTTCCACCACTCACCAAATCGACTCCTGTGTTGGCGCCTTCTTTGCCATCCGTCGCCCGGTCGGCGATAAACTTGGCTGGTGGAACGAACAGTATTTTTTCTACGGCGAAGACATCGATTTCTGTTACCGGCTGAAACAACAAGGCTACCGCCTTTACTACTACCCCAGATGCTCGGTCAAGCACTTCCAGGGCATATCCTCTGGCATCAAAAAACAAACACGCCAGCTTTCTTCTGCCACTCGCCAAACCAAAATCAAGATCGCCAAGGCCTCCACCCAGGCCATGAGAATTTTCTACCAGCAACACCTTTTCCCCCATTATCACCCCATCATTCGCCACCTGGTCCTGTTTGGTATTACCCTGCTCGAACAGGCCAGATGCTTCAAGGCAAAATACCTTTAATCCATGAAACCTCATATAGTTATCGATGCCAGGCTATACGGCCCAACCCACACCGGCATCGGCCGTTACACTCAAAACCTACTTTCCGCCCTTTCCCGGCTTTCAGACTTCAACAGCTACAATTTTTCTCTTATTGTCAACCAAAAAGATGCCAACAGTGTCAAAGCCGACCAAAAAAACCGCTATCAAATTATCCCCACCCGCATTTCCCATTATTCACTCTCCGAACAGCTCGAACTGCCAAAGTTAATCAAATCTCTTCACCCCGATCTAGTCCACTTCACCCATTTTAACAAGCCAATACTTTACCGCCAGCCTTCGGTCATCACTATCCACGATCTTATTAAACATTTCTTCCGCGGCCAAAAAACCACCACCAGAAATCCGATTCTTTATTGGCCAAAATATTTCGCCTATCGGCTGGTTACCGAACTCAATATTTTCTCTTCAAATCATATAATTGTTCCTAGCCATTTCTGGAAAGCTTACCTGGTTGACCATTTTCATCAGCCAAAACAAAAAATTACCGTCACCCACGAAGCCGTTGACCCCAATTTTCTCACCTGTCCCTCTCCTCCCATCCTCAAACCAGACCCTTATCTTATCTACACTGGCAATCTCTACCCTCACAAGAACATCAAAGCTGTTCTCGACGCTCTAACCATGGTACCCGACATCCGCCTTAAGATTATCTGTGCCCGAAACCACTTTGCCTCTCAACTTCAAGAACAAGTCAAATTCCTCAACCTTGCCAGCCGCGTTGACTTTCTTGGTTTCCTGCCAGACAAACAGTTTAAGAACGTCTACGCCCACGCCCTGGCCCTGGTCCATCCCTCTTTTATGGAAGGTTTTAGCCTCACCGGACTCGAAGCCATGGCTCTTAACTGTCCCGTTATCTCCTCAAACTCAAGTTGTCTTCCTGAAGTCTATGGCGACTCGGTCTTGTACTTCCATCCCAACCTACCAAAAGAGTTGGCCCAGCAAATCCATCGACTGAAAAACAATCCCAAATTACGGCAACGGCTTATTCGTCTTGGTCGCCAGCAACTGTCAAAATATTCCTGGCAAAAAACCGCCATCCAAACCCTCGATGTCTACTCAAAAATACTAACCGATTACTCTAAACAGTAGTGCCAAAAACCGACCACCAAAGAGTTGCCATCTTTTACGACTGGCTCAACCAGTGGGGAGGTGCCGAAAGGGTGCTTCTAGCCTCTCTTCAAGCCTTCCCTAAAGCCGACCTTTACACCATCGCCCACAACCCATCACAAACACCTTGGTTGCCAAAACATTATCGTATTTTCTCAAGCATTATAGACTCCCTACCCAAACTGCCACTTTTTCCACTGCCATATTCACCTCTTTTTCCATTGGCAGTCGAACAATTCGACTTCTCCGAATACGACATTGTCATTTCTTTCACCTCGACTGTCGGCCATTTTCTTATTACCCCTCCTTCAGTCAAATATTTTTGTTACTTTTTTAATATCAACCGTCACGTTTATCGACAGCACCCTTTTTATCTCCAGCCGCTGGCCAAATTCTACCGCCGCCTGGACACCATCGCCATCAACCGTCCCGATCATCTCATCTGCGACTCATACACTGTCCAAAATAGATTTATCGACCAATACGCCAAAAGGCCAACTGTCATCTACCCTGGCATCGACATGTCTCTCTTTCATCCTCTGCAAAAAACATCCCCAGGCGGCTACTTCCTTATTGTTTCCCGTCTCGTCCCATATAAAAAAATTGACCTGGCCATCCATGCCTGCCACCAGTCTGGCCTCCAGCTAAAAATAGTCGGTAATGGACGTCAATTCGGCTACCTCTCCCGGTTAATAAAAAAACTCCATAGTCCCAACATCGAGCTTCTCGGCAACGTCGATCACTCCGAACTCCTTGGCTTCTACCAACACTGTCGGGCATTACTTATCCCCCAAGTTGAAGACTTTGGTCTCACTTCTCTTGAAGCCCAAGCCTGCGGCAGACCGGTTATCGCCTATCGACAAGGCGGGCAAACCGAAACAGTCATTGACGGCAGAACCGGACTCTTTTTCGAACGACAAACAGTCGAGTCGCTAAAATCAGCCCTGCGACGATTTGACAGTTATCGTTTTAATCCCAAAGATTGTATCGAAAATGCCAACAAATTTTCCGAAAAAGCATTTGTGCTAAACTTAACAAAATTTGTCCAAGGGCACCTATGAATAGACCCAAAAAAAAATTTCTCCGCCAAAGAAGATGGCTTTTTCGTGTCTTTAAAAGAACCATCGACATCGCCGGCTCAATCATCCTTCTTGTTATCTTTTCCCCGCTTATGGTTGTCACCGCCGCCCTTGTCAAACTGACTTCTTCTGGCCCGATTTTTTTTAAACAACAAAGGGTGGGGGAGGGTAGTCGTCCCTTCACCATGTATAAATTCCGAACCATGTTTGTCGGCGACAACGACAAAAGACTTCAGCAAGACTACCCGGAACTCTGGAAAAAATACAAGGAAAACGGCTGGAAATTACCCATGAGCGAAGACCCACGGATCACCCCCGTCGGCAAAATTCTCCGTTCTCTGACTATCGACGAATTTCCCCAGCTTTTATTTAATGTCCTTCCCGGCCAAATGAGTCTGGTCGGTCCAAGGGCTTACCGCGAAGAAGAATTGCGTGAATACGAACAAAAATATCCCCACACCAAAAGATATATTCAAGATATCAGATCGGTTAAACCGGGCATTACCGGCCCATGGCAAACCTCCGGACGAAATGAAGTCCCTTTCGAACAAAGGGCCAAACTTGATTCCGAATATGTTCAAAACCGTTCTTTTTTGCAAGAGATTGTCATCCTCTTCAAAACTCCGGTTGCCATGCTTTCTAAGTGGTAAAAATACTCCAAATTGTTTAAACTATTTTTATGGAAGAAGTAATCAAACCTCAACTATCACCCCCCTCCCCGACAACTCAACCGGCCACCCCTCTTCCCAAAAAGACCAAAAATCGTTTACCCAATTTTTTGGTTTCTTTTTTCTCTGTCAGCCTAATTATTGTTGTTGTTCTCGCCACCCTTTCTTTCTTTTTTGTTTACGTTCCAGCTAAAAAACTCCTTTCTCGCCTTCAAACTAGCCAGCAGCAACTATCCGAACTCAAAGCAGCTGTCTCCGACAAAAACCTCACCGATGTCAAAAAAACCGCTACTGCCATCCAATCAAACATCGCCCTGATCGAAAAAGACTACACTGGCCTAAAACTCGTCGGCTCTCTCCCTTTCCTCAACCGATACTACGCCGACGGCCAACAGATAATTAATATCGCCAAAGACTCTCTTGACTGTGCCGATATTATTGTCAAAGCCGTCGAACCTTATCAGGATTTTCTTGGCCTAAAAGGTGCCGCCACCGACAGCGCCAAAACCACTGAAGACAGGATCACTTTTCTCACTGAATCAATCGAAAGCCTCGCACCCCATCTCGAAATCATCGAAAACAAGATGGCTAAAATAGAGCAATCACTTAACCAAATTGATCCATCAAGATATCCCGAAGAATACAAAGGCATCAAAATTCAATCGACCCTCCTAAAAGCTAGGGAAATTGTCTCTGAAGCCCACAAGTTTACCCGCGACGGCAGACCGATCCTAACTAAAACCTCTTGGCTGCTAGGCAAAGACAAACCCCGCAATTACTTCCTTATCTTCCAAAATGATGCCGAATTAAGGCCAACCGGCGGTTTCTGGACTGCCTACGGTATTATTAAAGTCAGTAACGGTAAAATCACTCCTTCGATTTCCGACGATATCTACTCCCTTGACGCCAAATTTAATAGCAGCATTCCCGCCCCCCGGCCCATCAAGTCATATCACATTAACGTCCCATACTGGCACCTACGCGACATGAATATCTCTCCCGATTTTCCTACCAGTATTGAAACCTTTCTTGGACACTACAACAAAATCTCTGGCAACAAAGACAAAATAGACGCGGTCATCGCCATCGACACCCAGGTCCTAGTCGACATGGTCAAAGTCCTCGGCCGAGTCGGCGTTCCGGGTTTTGGCAACTTTTCAGCCGATCCGGACAAACGTTGTGACGGCTGCCCCCAAATCATCTACGAGCTGGAATGGATTGCCGGCCGACCCCGCGGCTACATCGAAAAAGACAGGAAAGGTTTTTTAAGCCCACTGATGCACTCACTTCTTGCCAACGCCCTTGGCTCCGAAAAAAGCAAAATCGGCCCTCTTGCCCAAAACCTGCTCAACAACGTCGTTCAAAAACACATTATTTTCTACTTTCTTGATCCCGAAATACAACAGGCGGCCAAACTGGCCAATATTGCTGGCGCCATTACTCTCACCGATCAAGACACCGACTACCTTCACCTAAACGACGCCAACATGTCCAGCGCCAAAACTAACCTGTTCATCAAACAAAAGATAAAACATGAAGTTATCAGCCAGAATGGCAAGGTTGAACATAAACTAACCGTTAACTACAGCAACCCCAGTAAAGCCTCAAACTGCAACGAAGAAAAAGGCGACCTTTGTCTTAATGCTCCAAAATACCGCAACTGGTTCAGATTTTATGTCCCTTCAGGGTCACAGCTCCAGAAAATGACTGGCACTGAAGTTGAACCTCTTGTCTACGAAGAATTGGGTAAGCAGGTTTTTGAGGGCTTCTACGGCAACAAATATCCTCTTTACGCCCAATCAAGCCTAAAAACCACTGTCCAATACGCCAGTAGCGTCAAACCATCATCCAATTATTCCCTCCTCCTCCAAAAGCAACCCGGCACCAAGCCAATAGAGTACGAACTCTACGTCAACGGCCAACTTAACCAAACCTTCACCTGGCTTTCCGACAAACTAATCAAGCTCTCCCTATAAATGGAGCGTTACCATAGCCTTATCGCCATCGTTATCGGCAAAAGAACAGTTGCCGACTCCGACATCGAAGTCACCCTGCTTACCCAAAGCCAAGGCAAGATCACCGCCCTGGCCAAAGGCGCCAAAAATATCCGCAGTCGACGACTTGGTTCACTTCAACTTGGCAATCTCTCCAAATTCTCTGTCTATCAAAAAAATCAAAGATTTTGGGTAAACGAAAGCACGACTATCGCCTCTTTTCTGTCTAAATCAAAAAATCTCGCCCAGATAAATCTGATGTTTTACCTGCTCGAGACCATCAACCAGCTTATTGCCGAAAACCAACAAATCGATAATGTTTTCTACCTAGTCAAAAACGCCATCAACGCCATCAATTCTAACCACGTCCACCTATTTATCCAAACCGAGATCGATTTGCTCAATCAACTTGGCTTCGGCATTCCCCCGGAAATCAACACCACTTTTCTCTCCAAAAACTACCAATCTACCCAAAGGTTAATCAAAAAATTTACCGAGTCGATTATCGAGAAGCCAATGGAAAGCAACAAGCTCTTTGCCTAAACAAATTCGATTGACAATCACTGGCAAAAAAAAATATAATATCATCTAGGCTTGGCAACCTTTTTACATCTAAATTAAGTGGTTCTGTGTCTTTACAGAACAATTAGGGTGGAACCGCGCGGTTTGAGTCTGCGTCCCTAAAGTTTACATCAATGAAAACTATGGCAGACAACAACCAAAACGACCTGGTTTCCAAAATCACCGCCCTTTGCAAAAGACGCGGCATTATTTTCCAAAATTCCGAAATATACGGAGGAATACAAGGCTTTTATGACTACGGTCCCGTCGGCTCCCTAATGAAAAACAATTGGAAAAACTGCTGGTGGACCGAAAATGTAATTCGTCGCCTTGACGTTGTCGGTATTGACGGCTCAATAATCACCCACCCCAAAGTCTGGGAAGCTTCCGGTCACGTTTCCAATTTCGGCGATCTTCTGGTGGAATGTAAACAATGCCACAAAAGATTCCGCCCCGATTTAATCGGCAACGTCAACCGTTGTCCCGAATGCCAGGGGGAATTCACCCAACCAAGAAAATACAACATCCTTTTTCATACCGAAATTGGCGTGATTGAAGGCGAAAAGATCCCGGCTTACCTGCGCGGTGAAGCCTGTCAAACCATTTATCTCGATTTTAAAAACGTCATCGAATCATCACGGGTAAAAATACCCTTTGGTATCGCCCAGATCGGTAAGGCATTTCGCAATGAAATCACCCCCAAGAACTTCCTTTACCGTACCCGCGAGTTCGAACAATGGGACATTCAATACTTTGTCCACCCTTCCCAAATGGATCAGTGGTACGAATACTGGAAACAGCAACGGGTTGATTGGTACGGCCATTATTTCAATCAAAAAGACAGCCTGCGGCTGCGACAACACGCTTCCGATGAACTGGCATTTTACGCCAAAAAAGCCTTCGACATCGAATACCATGCCCCTTGGGGATGGGCGGAGATGGAAGGAATTCACTGGCGCTCCGACTACGACCTTTCTCAACACTCAAAATTTAGCGGTCAGGATCTAAGCTATCAGGATCCGCTTACCAACGAAAAATATATTCCCTGGATAGTCGAAACCAGCGGCGGAGTAGACCGAAGTTTCTTTTTCCTCCTCCTTGACGCTTACCAGGAACAAGTTCTCCCATCCCAAGAAGTCAGGACATGGTTGAAAATAAACCCCAAAATTTCGGCATACCAGCTAGCCGTTTTCCCTTTAGCCGCCAACAAACCCGAACTGGTTAAAATCGCCCAAGATCTATATCAACGTCTTTCTTCCCGTTTCTCCGTCGATTACGACGATAGCAGCAACATTGGTAAAAAATACCGCAGGCAAGACGAAATCGGCACTCCATGGTGCCTGGTCGTCGATTATCAAACCCTAAACGACCAAACCGTCACCGTCCGTGATCGGGATACCATGGAACAAACCAGAATCAGTATGGATCAAATAAACTCCTATCTTCTCAATAAACTGGAAAAACTATAACCTATTTCTGTTTGTCTCCGTCGACCCGCATAGGGTATAATCTCTACTATGCACAAACTTTCCCGGCTCTTCATTATTTGTCTTTTGGCCTCAACCTTTTTTCTTTCCTCCTGCAACAAAAAGACCACACCCACACCCGCACCCACTCCAACCCCCATCCCCAAGCTGATTGAAATCGAAAACGGCCAAAAACCATACATCAGTCTTATTCCCCGCCAAGACGGGCATGAGTTAAAACTAATTATTGACCGCCTCCCCCAAATTGTCAGCCAAATCGAATACGAACTTCTCTACACCGCCAACGACGAAGGTTTAGAAATCGAAAAAGGGGTAGGGGACACCATCAAGCTGAATAAAACTACTTCCAAGATTGAAAGAGATATCCTCTTGGGCACCTCAAGTTGCACTAATGGTTGCAAATACAAATACGACACTGGTGTTTCCGGCGGCACCCTATCCCTCAATTTCTACACTCAAAACGGTCAAGTATTCACTTACGAATCACCCTTCGTCCTCACCACCACCGCCGATATCAACAAAGATAAATCTATCGGTCTGCCTTCCGACAATTTTGTCGTCAATCTAAGCGGCCTAACCAAAACCAATCACTTCTTTATCGTCATCAAAAACTTTGGCACCCAGAAACCCATCCAGGGCTTTTCTTCCGTCTACTCGATCTTCTCCAGCGGTGACGGTAAATCTAAAATTCTAAGTATCTCGCCCGAAGATATCCAGAAAGAAGACTCCAACAGCCTTCTGGGCGACTACATCCGGCCGTGATCCAATACCACCAGCCCGTCCTGATTCAGGAGATTATCGACCTCTTAGACCCCAAACCTGGTAAAACTTATTTGGACGCCACTCTGGGTAACGGTGGCCATACCATCGGCCTTCTGCAACGTGGCGCTTTTGTTTATGGACTAGATCAGGATCGGCAAAACCTCTCAATTGCCGTCGACCGGATTACCCAAGCCAATCTTTCAAATCGATTCTACCCTATATACGGCAACTTTAAAAGTTTGGGCCAGCACTATCGTCAACACATTAACCTGCCCCTCGGGGGGATAATCTTCGATCTGGGTTTGAGTTCAAACCAGCAGCTTGGCCAGGGCAAAGGTTTCTCTTTTTATGACGAAGTATCACTTGATATGAGGCTAAACACTCACCAAAATCAAACCGCCGAAAACATCATCAACACCTATCCGGCCGACAAACTATATCAAATATTCACCAAATACGCCCAGGAAAAATACGCCAGACCGATTATCCAAAAAATCATCAGGGCCAGACAAAAATCACCAATAACCACCGCCAGCGCCCTGGCCGATATTATCAGACAATACTACCAAGACCACCATCTGAAAACACACCTTGACCCAAGCACTAAAGTCTTTTTAGCTCTCCGCATCGCTGTCAACGACGAGCTTCCCAATCTCAAAAAAGCCTTGTCGCAAACCCTAAATGTTCTTCCTTCTCAATCCATCGTCGCAGTTATTACCTTTAACTCCACCGAAGATCGACTGGTCAAATCCTTCATCCGTCAAAACCAGGATCGCCTTATCCTCCCGTTCAAAAAACCCATCCGTCCTTCATCGGCCGAAATCACTGTCAACCCCCTCTCTCGATCGGCCAATCTAAGATCGTATAGAATTAAATAATGCCACGGTTCCTCCTCGGTCTTTCCATTATCCTCTTCTTCTTTCAGGTTGTCGTTTCGATTATCTTTAGCAGCGAAATTGTCAACCAAAATAATCTCTTTAATCAGCTAAATCAACAACATCAATCACTTTCCCTAAAATATCGCCAGCTGGAATTTACTTTAAGTCAACTAACTGATCCCGATCTTATCGGTGAATTT
>DCTR01000032.1:194-4262 GCA_002329385.1 Candidatus Shapirobacteria bacterium UBA1435 | reverse complement strand
CACCTGCCTTGCTCATTATCTGCTATATTTTTAATATAGTTATCAATCCGTTCCATCCTGCCTATGAACAAAAATAAAATTGCCTGGTTTAAAGACATTTCTCTGGGAGATGTTGAACTGGTAGGGGGCAAGGGTGCCAATTTGGGTGAGATGTATAACCTGGGAATCCCCGTCCCCAACGGATTTGTTGTCACCTCGACGGCTTATTTTGAGTTTATTGAGGAGAACAGCTTAAAAGCCAAAATTAAAACCATTCTCGATCAAACCAACCCCGACGACCCAGACCAACTCCTCTCCGCCTCCAAAAAAATCCGTTCGATAGTCCGGCAAGCCCGTATTAACGACAACACCGCCATTTCTATTATGAAGGCCTACAAACGGCTTTCCGATTATGGCGGTCTCAAAGACGTACCCGTAGCCGTCAGGTCATCAGCCACTTCCGAAGACTCTGCCGATGCCTCCTTCGCCGGCCAACAGGAAACGTTTCTTCATGTCGTTGGCGAAGCCAATGTCCTCGAAAAGGTCAAAGAATGCTGGGCATCTCTTTTCACCCCCCGCGCTATTTTCTATCGGTCAAAAAAGAAATTTGATCACTTCAAGACCGGCATTGCCGTCCCCGTTCAGCGCCAGATTAACTCCGAAGTCTCCGGCATCATGTTTACGGTCAATCCGGTCACCAACGACAAAAAACATATTATTATCGAAACCATTTGGGGTCTTGGTGAATACATCGTCCAAGGTAAAGTTACCCCGGACCAAATAATTATCGACCGTTTCAGTGGCAAAGTCGCCTCCCAAAGTCACACCTCTCAAACCGTTCAACTGATTCAGTCACCCGAAGGCACCAAAGAAGCTCCCGTCCCCAAGTCAAAGATGGACCTAGCCAAAATCTCTGCTTCCCAGGCAATCGCTCTGGCCAAGATCGGCCAGAAGCTTCACAATCACTACCGCCGCCCCCAAGACATTGAATTCGCCATCGCCAAAAATAAAATCTATATTGTCCAAACTCGTCCCATCACCACCGTCCAAGTCAGTCAAAAATCCCTCGATTCTCAATCGAAGATCCTCCAAAAGCCCGATATCATTGGCGAACCTGCCAGTCCTGGCACCGCCAGCGGGCAAGTAGTTATCGTCAACGATCCAAAACACATCAATCGGGTCGAGGCCGGTCAAATTCTGGTCACCACCATGACCACCCCCGATTTTGTTCCCGCCATGAAAAAGGTCAATGGCATTGTCACCGACAAAGGCGGCCAGACTTCCCACGCCGCCATCGTCAGTCGCGAACTTGGCGTCCCTTGCGTTGTCGGCACCAAAACCGCCACCAAAACCCTAAAAGAGGGCCAGACTGTCACCCTAAACGGCACCACCGGCGAAGTCTGGCTTGGTGAAATCGACAAAACCAGCCAAATTCCCCAAATCAAGACCTCCACCCGCGAGCTTCGTACTGCCACCAAAATCTTTGTCAATCTTGGCGAACCGGATTTAGCCAAAGCCGTCTCTCAAAAAAACGTCGACGGTGTCGGTTTGCTCCGTGCCGAATTCATGATCGCCAACATCGGCCTCCATCCGAAATACATGATCGCCCAAAACCGCCAACAGCAATACGTCAACACCCTGGCCAAAGGACTGTTGAGCTTTTGCCAGAATTTCAACCCCCGACCGGTCATCTACCGCGCCACCGACTTCAAAACCAACGAATACCGCTATCTCAAATGGGGCAAACTTTATGAACCGGAAGAACCAAATCCGCTTTTGGGTTTCCGCGGCGCCGTCAGATATATCAACTCTAGCGATGTTTTTGATATGGAGTTGGAAGCCATTAAACAGGTCAGAAATAAACATGGTTTCAAAAATCTTTGGTTGATGATTCCTTTCGTCCGCACCCCCCAGGAATTAGAAAAGGTCAAAAAAATTGTCACCTCCGCTGGTCTGTTGCGTTCTCCCTCTTTCAAACTTTACATGATGGTCGAAATTCCAAGCAACGTTATCCTTCTCGACAAATTTATTGACGTTGGCATCGACGGCATCTCCATCGGCAGCAACGATCTAACCATGCTCACCCTCGGTCTGGACCGTGATAACCAGGAAGTCGCCAGAGACTTTAACGAACTCGATCCGTCAGTCCTCTGGTCGCTTAAACGGGTCATCACCAAAGCCAGAAAACGAGGTATTAATGCCTCTATCTGCGGCCAGGCGCCAAGCAACTATCCCCAGTTGGTCGAAAAACTCGTCAAGTGGGGGATAACCAGTATTTCGGTTTCTCCCGATGTTATCGACCAAACCCGGGAAATCGTCTCCTGGGCAGAAAAAAAGAGAATCAGCGGCCAAAACAATAAATAATCTAGGCCACGATCCTGTTTAAAGGGAACACGTTGACCCTCCGGCTTTCCTCGCTCTCTCCAGGCATTAACACTTCAGCAACCACACTGACCCCTTCCTGACAATTATGCCTAACTTCTTCTGTTGATAACGCCATCCTAAATTCCAAATTACCACACTCTTCAACCGTCACCCCCCGTAAACCAGCCACCCGGCAACTGGCCCTACCACAAGCTATCCTTTTATAACCAACTCTTTCCATTGTCAATTCTCCTTTTAAAATTTAACTTGCCAGTCATTATAACATCATCATTTTATCCAAAAACTACCACTACCTCACCTCTGTTTTTACCGTCAAAATCCGTCTTTATTTCTTCATATTTCTTTGTCATCTCCCTGATAATTCTTATCTTCACCGCCTCTCCATAGACTTGTTTTATTTCATCAATCAACCTGGCCACCCTCATCGGCGATTCGTATATCACCTTCGCCCCGCTTACTTTTGCGTATTCCTTCAAAACCGATAGCCTCTCCCCGTTTCTCTTTGGCAAAAACCCCAAAAAACTCCATCTCCCCATCGGCAACCCCGCCAACACTAAGGCGTTTATCGCCGCGCACGCCCCCGGCAAAGACGTATATTTTATGCCTTTTTCCTGGCACCTCTTCACCAATTTCCACCCCGGGTCAGACAGTAGGGGAGTACCCCCGTCGCTCACCAGCCCTACCTCTTTACCCTCCCTCAACCACTCCAACACCTGCGGTATTCTCTGCTCCTCGACTTCATCGTAATACGAAACCAGTTGCGGCCTATTGGCAATCCTTAGTCCCTCTAAAAGCTTTATCGTTTGCCTGGTGTCTTCGCACAAAAGAATATCCAATTTACCGATTGTCTCCACCGCTCTAAGGCTAACATCACCCAAATTACCAATTGGCGTCGCAATTATATATAACATCCACCTATTATAAGCTCTTCCCGTCTTTTGATGGCTAATTAAACTGCCTTATCACCGCCACCACCTTCCCTCGAATTTCCACTTCGTTTACATAAATCGGCGACATTGTCGAGTTTGCTGGCTGCAATCTCACCCGATTGGCCTCCCGATAAAACCGCTTTAAGGTGGCAAAACCGTTTTTGAGCACCGCCACCACTATGTCACCATTATTTGCTTCTTTCTGTTCTCTTACCACCACATAATCGCCGCTCAAAATCCCATCCTCCACCATCGAGTCACCCTTAGCTTGCAACACATATGATCTGTCATTAGGTCTCACCAGATTCGGATCAACCGGCAAGGTGGCGTTTGGGTCGGTATAGGGTTCAATCGGCCTACCACAGGCGATAAATCCCAACACCGGCAGCTCTACCATCGTGTTCTCTGCCGTGTCGTTCTCCATTACTTCTATCCCTCTTATTGCCCCTCTGTATCGTCTGATCATTCCTTTTTTTTCCAACACTGCCAAATGCTCGTGTACCGTCGCCAACGAAGACAATCCCAAGTGTGCAGCAATTTCCGACAACGTCGGAGCAAAACCATATTTAGCAATATTCGACCTTATATAGTCGTAAATCTCTTTCTGCCTTTTATAAAGCACCGTCGCCATAGTCAATAATTACACGAACATAACCCGAAGTCAAATAGCAAATGCTATATTTAATCACACCCAAACTATGCTTTTATGGCTCCTTATTCTCTTTCTACTGCCAACACCGCTTTTCGCCACTAATTTTTCCATCGGCCAATCCCT
>DCTR01000032.1:0-146 GCA_002329385.1 Candidatus Shapirobacteria bacterium UBA1435 | reverse complement strand
AACAAAACCGCAGACTATTACGTCGAAAGATACCAGATAAAAATTTCTTCAACCGAAATCAAAAACATCACCGCCCGCGACCAATCGGGCAGCATTATCGAATCGGTCAGCAAAGATTCCACCGCCACTATAATAAACTTAAAATT
>DCTR01000003.1 GCA_002329385.1 Candidatus Shapirobacteria bacterium UBA1435 | reverse complement strand
TGTCATTTTTCCCTCCGCCCTCCCCCAAATTAATCACCTCTGCCGCCCTCCTTCTCACCCCCCCGGTCTTCTTCTCCCGCCCGCCCCTCACCTCTTTCAAACTATTCCATTCCCCACACGCCGAACACTGCCCGGTCCATCGTGAAAATTCGTTCCCACAGCTCGAGCAAACAAACGTCGTCTCCTTGCTTTTGTCTCTCATTTATTTTCTAAAATTACCACTCCTCTATTTTACCTTTTCTATCTCTGATGCACACACACTACCTGTCTTTCCCCAAAACAACCAATTACTCGCCATCCCTCCACCACCTCTCTCCTCGATAGCACCACTCCACTATCCACCTCCTCCTCACTTTCCGCCAATACCGCCTTACCGCTAAAATACACTTCCTCAAAAAACCTCCCGCTTTCTCCGGTCAGCATTTTTACTGCCTTGCTCACATACACTTGCCCGCCCAAGTTCTTCGCCACCTCGTAAGCCTTAAAATATTTTAAATTACCAAAATTCTCCTCTGTCACTTTGGCGTATTCTCCGCCATAAACCGTCCAAAAATCCCAAAAGTTGACCGCCACCAGCGCCACGGCTATCACCACCAGCCATCTACCGACTCTCTTTGTCCACCACCTTAACCCTTCTATCATTAATATTACATATAATGGAATTACTGCCATAATCCTACTTGCCCTGTGCACCGAATCCACCGTTCCCATTAACATCGGTGCCAGGCCTAATGCTGCTAATACCAGCCCTCCTCCGCCTTCTTTCACCATCGCCACCAGCCCCCCCGCCACCAGTGGCATAGTTGCCAGCAACAACATGCCATGCCTGCCGGTGGAGTGAAACACCGTAGCGTCTCCTTTAATCCACAAAAATGTCGGATCGAAATAAGACAAATAAGGATAAAAAAATTGGTATATTTCCGTAAATTTAACCTCCG
The DNA here is from genome assembly GCA_002329385.1 of Candidatus Shapirobacteria bacterium UBA1435. GTDB lineage: Bacteria > Patescibacteriota > Microgenomatia > UBA12405 > UBA12405 > UBA1435. Next base: position 3,265 of record DCTR01000003.1, on the reverse strand, counting down.
CTCCTCCCATAATTGCCCCGGCGTATTTTATCTCCAACCATGGAATTATCGCTGCAAACGGCAACATTGTGATTACAAACAATCCGCTCCTCTTCACATCCCTCTTTATCACTGCCAAGTAAATCGTTGTCATTCCCGCCCACACCGGCACTACCACCCTCATCCCTTTGTAACTATAAAAGGCAAACCCCAAAGCCATCGCCATCATTACCACCTTTTTCCAATCCACCTTCTTTTCTTCCCTTACTCCTTCCAATCCCAATAGCCATATCAAACTCCACACTACTGGCATGTTATTGTCCAATCCCATATGTGACTGGATCCATACAATCGGCGTCAATAAAAACAAGCCCATACCGATCATCGCCAACCCTCGGCTTTTATACCTACGCCTAATTAACTCGTATATCAAAACTGCCGCTACTGCCGTCACCACCACACTGCTTAACCTCAAATTATAAACTCCAGCCCCAAACAGTTTAAAAAATACCGTCTGATAATACTGGGTTACCGGCTGCCGCCAATCCTTTCCCCCCAAAGACAGCACAAAAATCGGCAATAATCTTCCATTTTCATCCCTCCCCGTTCTCGCCAACAAACTCGCATTCAATCCAAACGCCGCCTCATCCACCGTCAATCCCCTTGGAACATCCAACAGGTTGATCAACATTATCGGCAAAATCAACGCCAAGCCAAACACCATCGCTCCATAATTCTTAATAATTTCACCCCAAAACTGTCTTCTCATTTCCGTTTCTCATTATCTCCTAACCCGTATTATTTCTCAATCGTCAATCCTGGGGCTTCTAGTGAAGTCATCAAAAATCACCTCCATTTCTACGCTCTTTTCCTCCAACCAAAAACCCCGACTCGCGTCGGGGTTTCAATCTCCTCTATCTTACCAACCTTACTTATAAAGCACCTTACTCTTGTCTGTCGCCACCAATCCCAGGCTAATTTTTCTCTTTTGCACATCAATGCTTTCGATATACACCGACACCTCGTCCCCCTCCTTCAGGTTGACTCCGCCTGCCAGCTTGGAAATATGCACCAATCCCTCAATCCCTGGCTCAAGTTTCACCAATGCCCCAAAAGTTGCCATCTTCACCACCTTTCCTTCTGCCTCTTTGTCCTTTGGATATTTCTCTTCAATCTTCAGCCACGGGTCGTCGGTCAGTCTCTTTACCGAAAATTGCAATCTACCATCGCTTTTGTTGATCAGTTTGACTTTTATCTTATCCTTCGACTTAAACATCGCCCCGACATTTTCCACTTTCTCCCACGAAATTTCCGAAATGTGCACCAGCCCCTCCAGTGTTAGCCTCACCTCTTTCTCTTCAAAGATGATCTTCACGAAAATTCCAAACGGTTCTACTCTCACCACCTCCGCCTCAAATACTCCTCCCACTTCCAGGTTCTCCATCGCCACTGCTTCCTCTCCCACCTTGTTTGGCTCCGACACCAGTCTCTCCGAAAAAACCAACCTGTTTTTGGTCTGGTCTACTTCCAACACCTTTGCCTTTATTTTCTTGCCCAGCATCTTTTCCGGATCGCCTTCATATTTACCCCCGATCTGTGACCCGGGAATAAATCCAAAAAATCCAAATGGTGCGATCACCACAATCCCTCCTCTGTTTAGCTCTTTCCCAAACACCGTCACCTCTCCGCCGATTTTTTCTTTCTCTTTAAAATAGTTCCAACCATACCCCGATGCCGCTCCCCGAATTGATACTAGTATTTGTCCTCTGTCGTTTTCTGGCGACTTGACCTGCACCTCAATTTCATCCCCTACCTTCAAATCGCTGGCATAATCCTTCACAAACTCATATTCTTTGCCACTGACCACCGCATCGGTCTTTGCCCCAATGTCGATATAAATCGCCCGATTCTTAATCGTCGTTATCTTACCCTTGACTTCTTGGCCTTTCTTTAGGCCAAGATTTCCCGCCTCCTCCAAAGCCAACAACTCCGCCATTGTCATTTTTGACACGTCCACTTTTTTGATTTTCTTCTCTTTTTCCTTAGTTTTTGTTTTTTTTGCCATATTATCAATGCCCGAAGGCACAAAAAAACCCGAAAGTTACCAACTGGTTCACTTCGGGTTAAAACGGGATTTATCTGTCCGCATCAAGCGGATTTACCCTAAATGAATGAATAATATAAATTTGGTGAATCGTCTTTTGGTTTGGTTTCTCGATTCCGGCCACGACCTATCTTCAGTCCGACTTGCGTCGGACCTATTGTCGGCGCTGATAAGTTTCACTTCTCTGTTCGGAATGGGAAAAGGTGGTACCATATCGCTCCCATGACCGGAATCCAAAAACCAAAAATGATTTTGCTTATTTGACTCCTCAATTGAGTTGCCTTCCTCGGCTTCCTATTCCGAAGGAAATCGGAACAGAAAGCCGTATTTTATTGGAAAATTCTTTTGATCATCTCTTTGATAAGCTTAAATCCTTACGGATCTTCCACTGTCAAAGTATTTACCGGTAGTCTCCCGGTGATCTCTCCTCCTCCCTTGCGGGTGGAGTACGATTCCTTATCTCGGGGTCAGCTTCCTGCTTGAGATGCTTTCAGCAGTTATCTTATAGGAACGTAGCTACCCAGCGATGCTCCTGCTGGAACAACTGGCACACTAGAGGTTCCNNGGTCCTCTCGTACTGTAGACGAATTCCCTCAAGAATCGAACGACTACTACGGATAGAGACCGACTTTCTTGTTTTAAATCGTTTGGTATTTCTTGTTCTACCAAACACCCTATATCGCTACAGGGATCCGACCATATCTTAACTAATTTTTAATTAAAAATTATAAATTTAAAATTAAAAATTGTTTCCGGCGTATGGCCTGTGGGGATTCTAGTTTCTGTAATGCCTCATTATATATTCCTTGGTTAACTTACGTTTTTTGGTATTCATCGAATAAGCCAGATTGATAATTTTATTCAACCCGTCCTTATTCAAATGTTCACCTTTCTCAACCAGAAGTAAGACTTTCTTAAATGTCTCAAAATTACTTCTCTTGATTATCAGCTTATTACTAAAGAATGGTAATACTTTAGTTTTTAAGTCTGAAAAANNCTGTCGTCTGTTTTGTGGTTCTTTTTAATATAGCCGCAGTTTAATCTCTTTTTTAATAAATCCAAAATTACCTTACCTCTTGGATTTTGAGAAACTTTAAAAAAGTAGATTACTTGCCAACCGTTTTTTGTTTCCCTCGAAGGCACCACTCCAACATAAAACATGCCTTCTCCTTCCACAAAACC
>DCTR01000042.1:3991-4133 GCA_002329385.1 Candidatus Shapirobacteria bacterium UBA1435 | reverse complement strand
CAATGCCGCCGAAACCAACCTTATTTGCCAAAGACTAGTCGACACAGGTTTCCAATCAAATCCTTCCCTCCAGCCTCCCGGCATTATTCTGGTCAACACCTGTTCGATCACCAAAAAGGCCAACATTGAGTCTCTTGGAAAA
>DCTR01000042.1:0-3964 GCA_002329385.1 Candidatus Shapirobacteria bacterium UBA1435 | reverse complement strand
AAAAACCTTAAAAACGTTCATTTTTTGAATAATCGTCAAAAGGATCTGCTTACCAGACGGCAAAAATCTGCCTACACCCCCAAAATTGACGATAAATTTTCCCACACTAACCGCTATCTTCTCAAAATCCAATCGGGATGCAACTTTTTTTGTTCATATTGTATTGTCCCTTACCGGCGTCCCGGCCCCTGGTCACTACCCATTAAAACGGCCATCAATGCTACCGATCTCGCCGTCAAAAATAACTACCATGAGATCATTATTACCGGCACCAACCTCGAACTCTACCGCCCCGGCTTGGCCAATCTCATTCGCCAGCTCCTTCAAAAAACCAGCATTCCGCTTATCAGTTTCGGTTCAATCCCGCTTAATTGCCTAAACGATGATCTGATTGATCTTTTCTCTAACCCAAAGTATCAAACTCGTCTTGACCGTTTTCTTCATATTCCTCTCCAATCAGGCTCAACCAAAATTCTAAAACTGATGAATCGCCGCTACCACCGTCAAAAAATCATCAAGGTATTTTCAAAACTCAAAGCCTCCAACTCCAGGCTCCAATTTGGCACCGATATTATCGTCGGCTTCCCCGGCGAAACCGAAACCGACTTCAAATCAACACTTAATCTCTGCCGCCAGATCGGCTTTAGAAAAATCCACGTCTTTCCGTTTTCCCCCCGCCCGGGCACCGCCGCCTCACGTCAAAAATATCCCTATCTTAACAAACAAATAATAAAATCAAGAAGCAAAAAATTACGGTTTTTGGTGTTATAATCCTTTTATGGCCAGAGGCCGCATCAGTGTTGAGACTATCGGACAAAAATTTCCACCTTCAGATCCAGCCAGCCGCTACCATCTGGACCAAAACACCGTCATCGGCGTCAGGCCAGACACCGCTTTTATTGTCACCAGACAACCCGTTTCCTTTGTCGAAATGGCCGGCCGGGTTAGTGTCACCGCCGTTCCCTCAGACGATTTTCCCCAAAGCACCGAATACGCCTTTCACCCCCTACCGGGTTCAAAAGTCAACCTCAAAATCGGCGGTCTGCCTCTAATTATTTCTCGACCTTAAAATATTCAATTTCGCAACCATAAAAAACCAACCACCCGTCTATGTCTGCCGCAACCCTAATTCATCAAGAACTATCGGCGACATCTGGTCGTAATACGCAACACACTGCTGCAGTCCAGAATCTCTTTGTCTCATTTCCCTGAGCTTGGCCCTAAAGCCCAACCATCTCGCCTTTGATCTTTCAAAAACCTGTTCGTCTCTCCAGTCTTCACTTTCAACCTTCCCCCTTAAATCTTTGATCATCCCCTTTATTCCCCAAGGCAACTCTTCAAGGCTCGCCTCATCTCTTAATCTAATCAGAAGCTGTTCGCGGCTCACTGGCGCCAAATAGGCCACCCTGTTCCAATCAACACCGCCAATCCTCCAGGCATAGCAGTTAAAGTCATCCCCCTCAATCTGCTCCAACACGTTGCCTATCAAATACTGTTCCGTTAAAAAGCCTGGGTGCCCCCGTCCATATTCCCTCACTTTTTCGCCATATTCCACCGTCCCCCTTGCCCAGTCTAAACCAGCTTCAAACTCCTGTTGACTCAACATTCTCCCGACATTACCTTCTTTCCCCATATATTCCCCATTATAGCACTACCTCCCAAACCAAACTTCCATTTCATCGAAAACCAAAAACCTAAACGACACCTCTTGTCCTGGAAACCTTGCCCCGCTTCCCCAGATATGAGCCCGACCAATATCGTCCCTCATCTCCTTTGAAATTTTACTCAAAACATCGTCTAAGTTTTGGCCGGATTTCATAATCAGCGGCTCTTTTTTATCCGCCAAGCCATTTCTCTCCCGCCTCAAATACACCCTCACCAACCCCAATTCCCTCCACAACCTCTCCTTTAATTCTTCAATATTCAGCCCGTCTACGGCACTAACTAAAAGGGCATTACTTGGCACTTTTTTGATCGCCTTTGCTGTCGCCAGGTCAGCCTTTGTCACCAACCTCAAAACCGGCATATATCTTCGGTTTTTACTCAAAGCGTCAATCAATAGATCAATACTGCCCAATCTCTCACCAAATTGGATAATCGCGTTATCCACCCCCATCTCCTGGGCAACATCCGCCACCATCTCCTTGCTGAAAGACTTGTATGGATCAATTATCTGTATTGCCCCCTTATCAGTCCGCTTAATCTGAATTTTTGGCGGCCTTCGCCCAAGCCTGACACCCGCCCTATACAACTCTTCCTCCACCGTCGCCAACCAGCCAACCCTGGCGATATCTGTCATCAAAATCACCATATCCGCTGCCCTGATTACCGAGATCACTTTTTTACCAAAACCCTTGTTCCCCGAAGCCCCCTCAACAATGCCCGGCAAATCTAAAATCTGTATTTTTAACCCCCTGTATTCCAGCATCCCCGGCACCACCCCCAAAGTGGTGAAATCGTAATTACCCACCTTCGATTCGGCGTTTGTCAGTTCGTTTAGCAAAGTCGACTTTCCCACGCTGGGCAAACCAACCAGCACTACCGAAGCATCGCCCGAATGTTTGATGGCATAACCCACCCCTCCGCCGCCGCCTTTTGAACCGCCATCCAACTGATCTTTAAGCCTGGCCAATTTAGCCTTCAAAATACCATGGTGGTGTTCGGTCGCCTTATGGTATGGCGTGTCCCGAATTTCTTTTTCCACCCGGGAAATCTGCATTTTAATTATCTCTTCTTTAGTCATTTCGTGTAAAATTCCAATCAACTATATTATTACATGGATTTCAACCCAAAAATTATGTTGCCTGTTCTTCTGGCTATTCTCTTTTTCGCCTCTTTTGCCTCGCCGGTTGCGGCCGCCAACCGCAACATTTTTGGGCTTCATCTTACTCAAACTTCCGACATCCACCAAGCCGCCGGCATCATCAACTCCTCCGGTGGCAAGTGGGGCTGGGTAACGATTGTCATTCGCCAAGACCAGCTCAATCGCTCCACCTGGCAACAGTTTTTTGACGATTGTCGACGCTACCATCTCCAGCCGATTATCCGCCTTTCAACCCTGATGAAATCTGACTATTGGCAAAGACCAACCACTGGCGATGTCGATCAGCTGGCTGAATTTCTAAATACCCTCAATTGGCCAACCAAAACCCAGCATATTATTGTCTACAACGAACCAAACCACGCCAATGAATGGGGTGGGGGGGTCGACGCCAAAGGATATGCCGATATTTCCACCTACGCCTACGATAAATTCAAATCGCTCAACCCAAATTTTTTCATTCTCGGCCCCGCTCTTGATCAGGCAACCCCCAATAATCTTCCGAAATATCAATCCGCTCCCGAATTTATCCGCGAAATTTTTCTCTACCGTCCCGAATATTTCCAAAAACTAGATGGACTCGCCTCCCATTCTTACCCCAATCACGGCTTCGTTGGCAGCCCCGCCGACACCGGCATCCACAGCATTCGAGGTTACGAATGGGAACTTGACTATCTGCGTCACCTTGGCCTAAACCACACCTATCCGGTTTTTATCACTGAAACCNNTGGCCACACCGTGAAGGACAAGTCAAAAATAACCTTTATTTCACCGCCGCCACTGCTGCCAAACACCTTAGTACCGCCCTTAACCTCTGGCAACAGGACGACCGTGTTCAGGCCGTTACCCCATTTATCTTTAACTACCCCAATCCGCCCTTTGATCACTTCTCCTGGCTCGATTCCAACCAAAAGCTTTATCCCGAATACCAGCTGCTGACAGACCGGCCAAAAACTGCCAACTCGCCCCCTCAAACAACCTCTCCNNCTCCGCACCAATCTGCCATTTCTGATATTTTCCGATAGGGAATACGCCGGTAGCGTCATCCTCCAAAACACCGGTCAATCGATCTGGGGTGAAACGCAATTTTGCCTTTCTCCCCAATCAACCGCCAATATTATCCTTGACGCTATTTGCACCGGC
>DCTR01000018.1 GCA_002329385.1 Candidatus Shapirobacteria bacterium UBA1435 | reverse complement strand
GAACTTATCCCCCCAAAACGGTAACATCGCCCTCAACACTCTCGGGTCAACCGGAGTTGTTGCCGCATAATCCAAATATACTTTTTTCATTCTAATACTATTTTAGTCCGAGTTAGTTTTATTATCAATACTTTCTTTCTTTTTAAACTGTCTCCTTTTCTTTGGTAAAATACCTTTGCCGCCTGGATAGCTCAGTTGGTAGAGNNGTAAGGGGAAGGTCATGGATTCGAGCTCCATTCCAGGCTCATTTTTATTCCGCCTTTTCGAAAACGGCGGTGGGATGGCAGAGCGGTTAAATGCGACGGTCTTGAAAACCGTTGGGGAGTCTCTCTCCACGCGAGTTCGAATCTCGCTCCCACCGCCATTTTCAAAAACCCAGCTATCACCATCAATAAGGAATATTTTTCCCCGAAGCGTTTTGGCACCTGTTGGCCGGATTGCTGCACTCGCCTTGGCAGGTCGCATCCCGGTAATACAATTTTGGGCACAAACTGATCTCCGGATCGTTATATAATTCACAGCTTCCTGTCTTTCCTCCCCCCGGCGCGCACACATAAGAACACGAAATCAAAGCCACATTGGCGCTTGAAACCCCATAATTGTACTGGCAATCCCCGCCGCACCCTCCCCGACACCTGGCAAAGTCGATAGAGTTGTCTCCCCCATCCTCCAGCAATGCACAAATCCGAAAATACTGCCCATTGCCCCTTTTGGACTCGTAATAATACCGCTGGTCGGTCTTTGGGTCACAGGGAATTGCTGCCAATATTTTGGTGTTATTCACCAAAAGCGGCTGCCCGCAATCCGGCAGCTCCCTTGGATACCTCAAAAATGTGAAGTAATACTCCTCCATCGCAATCTTCAACCTATCCAGATCCGCCTTTCTTCTGGCATCCCTTGCCCTGGCCAGCTGCTTCAAAATCGCCAGAAAACTAAAAAAGGTTATCGCCATCACCAAAAAAGCGGTCACCAGCACCTCCGCCAAAAGAACCCCTCTTCTGTTTTTGTTTTTTCCAATCCGATCCTCAAAATGGTCATCCATTAGATCTTAACAGAAACCTTCCCTTGCCTTCTCTAACCTATACCTGCTATCCTCAACTGATTGATGTCTGCGCTGTTACCAGTTCAACTCCCCTTTTATGCTCCTTCATATTTCCACCCAAAATTTTGACCTCACCGACAAAATAAAAAAACTTGTCGATTCAAAATTATCCCTTAAACTCGACCGTCTGATCAATACCCTCGACCCCGAGCTGCAATTCGCCAACTTACACATCGAACAACTGACCCAAGGCTACCTGGTCAAATTCGACATGACCATTCCCCCCAAACACCACATCTTTGCCCAAAGCCAAAACCAAATCCTTACCACCGCCCTCACCAAGCTAAAGGAACGGGTGGAAAAACAATTGCTACGTTTCAAGCGCCCTAACCCCTAAGCCTTGTCTTTTTACCCTAAACCACCTAAACTGAAATATGGCCAAAAGGGATTGGTTAATTTTGCTTGTTCTTCTCTTTCTTGCCCTTGGTCTTTTTACTGCCCAAAGCCTGGTCACCCGTCCTCAAATTATCCAAAACCGGGCCGCCACTGACTCTATTGCTCCGCCTCAAGGAGTTCCTCCCGTTCTCTACCACATGTTTGGCAGCGCCAGTAGCGACTTCGGAAACGATTCCGGGGCAATTGGCACATGGGGATCCCCAGGTTGGTCAAGTATCGAACAACACGACGACCAGTTTAACTGGGATCCAATTGAAACTTATATCGCCGGTTTCCAAAACAAAACCGCCACCACCTTCGACGGCCAAACTCTAAAAACCCCGATTGGTATTGGCATCAACCTCTTAGTCGAATCATGTAATGTCGGTCAGCCAACCCAGCCTGGCGTTTCTCCTTACAACTGCGAAAATTTATTACTGCCAAAATGGCTGATCGACAAAACCGGCGGCGCCTATGTCAGCCAGCCCGAACCACAGCCATCTTGTGGCACCGCCTATTTCCCTAAATGGAACCACCCGACATTTTTAGAGGAGTTTACCGAATTAATAACCGAATTTGGCAAAAAATACGACAAAGATCCGCGCGTCTCCTGGATCGCTATCAATAGCGGCCCTTATGGTGAGGCCATTTCCACCATGTTTAACGGTCGCTATAAACCAGACGGCACCAGGTGCCCCTCTTTTAACACGGATACTGGCCTCGGCAACTTTGTTATCGGCACCAACCCCAACGGCTCCCTTCCCCAACAAGGCATCATCAAAATCTTTCGCCATGCCTTTCCCACCAAACCCCTAATAGTTATTAATACTGGGTCAAACTACCGAAAAGAGTTAGCCGTTAAAGCCCTCGAAGTGTCTCCACCGGTCGGTATCAAAATGCATTCCTGGCTTCCCGATGGCCCGGAAGAATTCTCCGAAAACAGTCATGTAAATGTCTTCAAGTGGTATCAGTCGACCTGCGAACAAAGAGGGCTAAGCGGTTGTATAACCGGATTGGAACACTATTACGCCGCCAACCGGCCGCAGACCTACTGGGCGATGCTTTTTCTGATAACGCACAATATGACCCTCTTTGATATTCCCACCGGCCACATCCAGGCCCTTAAAAGCCTTGACAACTGCCAAGCCTATCTTGAAGACGGGCAGATGGTTGGCGATTGCTACCCCATGTGGCGCTTAGTCGAAAGCCACCTTGGCCGGGATGTTTACACCGTCCCTAGCGTCCTTACTGTCCTACGTGACACCATTTACACCGACCCGATTTATGCCGGCAAACCCTGGGACCGACGCGGCGAATTCGGCAACTGGAGCCGATTTTTAACCCTGATTACCGAAGACAACTATTCCGCCGAATACCCAAAAGTGGCTTGTACCCAACTTAAGCCTCCCTACAATAAAGCCGATCCGACACGAATGTACGGCTGTTGGGAAAGTAGTGACAAAATCATTGCCCGCCAGACCACTCCCCAAAAACCTTCAATGGATTTTATTGTCGACTCCCGTTGGCCAGGAAAACAAACCGTCGGTTTTAACCTTGAGGTTACCTATGTCGACAACGGCTCCGACAAATTTCGCCTTTCCTACCGCGACCAAGATAATCAACTCCAAACCAAAATTATTCAAAAAACCAACACCGGCCGCTTTATCCGTCACATCTTTGACTTGCCAGATATGGCTGCCAAATACGCTGTTTCCGGCACTGCCAATTTTCGGCTAGACGACGCCGGCGACGGTCCGGAGTTCATCCATCTTGTCCACCTGATCCCCAAAAACTGGCAAGCCCCCAAATGGGATTTTAATTATTCCGGGCCAATCCCTTCTCCCTACCCCACCACCCCTCCCGAACCGACTAACCCCCAAACCACCCCGGCCCCCAATCCCACTGCTACCCCCGCCAATCGCCCCGCTGGCAACCGTGTCTGCAACCAGGCCTGCAACTCCCAATCAGCCCCCTGCCAGGAAGGTCTGCAATGTTATCAGGTCGATACCGGCAAAGGTTACACCCGTTCCGCCTGCCGCAACCCCGCCTGTCCTCAAACCGACAAAAATGAAGCCAGTTGCCAATGCGACACCTCCCCCTCCCCCACTCCATCACCAAACAGTTTGCCTCCCTGCGGTGTCTGTGACGAAACCGTTCCCTGTGACTATCGCTGTCAACAGGATGGTGTCAAAAAAGTCTGCCGCAAAGTTGGCGATGATCCCTACCAGTTTTATACCGCCGGTTTTTTGCAAACCAATTGCGCCACCTCCGCTTCCACCACCTTGCCCAAAGTCTACTGCCGATCCGATTCTGGCACTCAGACTGCCTACCAATGCTGCCTGGGCGCCAGCCCAAACATTTTCGTCCCCCAAAGTTACTGGGCATACCGCACTTCCGGTTGTCTTCAGCCAAGTCCCACCAAATCCGGCTCCAACCCCATCGGACGGGTTTGCGATCAGGCTTGCGACCCCCAAACCGCTCCCTGTCAAAATGGTCTGCAATGTTACCGGGTCGATACCGGCAAAGGTTACACCCGTTCCGCCTGCCGCAACCCCGCCTGTCCTCAAACCGACAAAAACAATGCCAGCTGTGAATGCCCGAGTCAATGTTCCTACTCCCAATTTGGCGATTTCAACTGCGACCAAAAAATAAACACACTTGACCAGTCCATCTTCCAAGATTACCTGGCAAATCCCGATTTACCCCACTAGCCCATGTTTCTTATCATCTTATTTGCCCTGGCTTTCTCTTATCCTACCAAAGCGTCAGCCCAAATTCCCATTTTTTACCAGCTGATTCAAGCCTACCGGCCGTCAACCCACCGTCTTCCTAGTCGTCTGCTCTACCCTTCATCTTCCCCAGCCCCCTCCCCTGTCTCCAAACCGGAAGTCCTTGGTGTCGAATCGCCATCCGTCAGTCTTCCGGCTATTGGCGGCGAAGGCAAAATCATCACCGTCATTGTCCTTGGTGATTCCATGATCGACACCCTCCAGCCCGGCCTACCCCAGCTCGAATCTGCCCTAAAAAAGCTTTACCCTCACAAAAGATTTAATATCGTCAACTACGGCGTCGGCGCCAGTAATATTGAATACGCCCTCTTTCGGCTGACTAACGACTACCAGTATCTCGACCAAAAATATCCCTCCCTTATCTCTCTCAATCCTGATATCGTCGTCATTGAATCATTTGCCTATAATAATTTCGGCAACTCGCCGGAAGGCATCGACCGCCAATGGCTTGGCCTTGGCGCCGTCACCACCGTCATCAAAGAAAAACTCCCGCAATCGAAAATTGTCCTCGCCGCCACCATCGCTCCCAATTCCATTATCTTTGGCAACGGCATCCCCGGCGTTCAATTCTCCGCTCTGGAAAAAATTGAAAAAACCAAAACCGTCAAGTTGTATCTGCAAAACCTGGTTAACTTTGCTACCTCTCAAAGTTTCCCATTGGCCAATGCCTATCACCCCAGTCTGGAAAACGGCGAAGGCAAAAAAGAATACATTAACCCCAATGATGGCCTCCACCCCTCCGGCCCCGGTGGCGAATTTTTCTGCCAAGCCGTTGCCCAAACCATTTTCGATCACCGCTTGGTTGATTAGTCAAAAGTAAAAAAGATATCTTATAGTTATTTCTTTTTGTGATATAATCGCCATTAACTCATATGGGTCGGCAATCAGCTGAAACCACTCGTCCCACCCCAGCCGTCCTCCGACTGGCCGAAACTATTTTCCCCCGATCTCAAAGCCCCGACATCGTCATCCGCCACCAGATGCCTGCGCCGCTTATCGCCCTTGGCGGCGAAATCCCTATCACCATTTCCGAACCATCTGCCATTTATCAGGCCGACCGCCAGTTAGTTGAACAGCACCTTGACCACCTCTTTCCCGATGTCAACTTTACCTCTCTTAAATATAACCAACTGATGAGGTTACTCCACCAAACCGACGCCAAACTGCTTCCCCGCCTCCATCAACCCTCCACCCCACCGGAAATTGCCGAAGACCTTGTTCATCGTGCTATCTCTATGGCCGTTGCCACCCTTCATCCCCTGGCCTTTGCTGACCTGCATTCCCAAGTCAGAAAAGCTTACCAACATATCCGACCCACCAATCCAAATCCCCAAGTCCTTGAACTGGGCTATGGCCCTGGGGTCATGTCAACCAGACTGATGCTTTCCGGAAAAAATCTTGGCCTCAACCCGGAATATTGGGGAGTTGAACAATCCCCTGCCCACCAGGCCATTGCCACCCGCCTTTTTCCTTCTTCGGCCTACCCCAATATGCACTGGCTTGTTGGTGACGGCACCGACCTTACCGCCGTCAAAGACAGCGCGCCGAACCTTCCCTGCCATTTTGACCTCGGCCTGGCCATCGATGTCGGCCACCACCTTACCGACGAACAATATCAAAACCTGCTTTTGGGGATGCTTGCCCACTGCACCCGGGTGATCGTCTCCGATCCCTCCAAAGAAGCCGCCGCCAAAAAATTTGTCGGCTTTCTCAAAAATAATCGGGCAGTCGGCCGCGACGCTCAGGCTTCGTTCTTGGCCGCTAGAAATATTCCCCAAACCGTCGCCCTGATCGAAAAAATCCAACATCAGTCGCACCAGCTCGGGCTTCCTCCCCGCCAGGCCGTTGTCATCAACACCGGTTTCATGCATCTTGTCGACTTTCGCCCTCTCTCTGGATAACCGTAGTGTGCTAATCTTAACTAATAAATGAGATCGGATCATAGCCATAGAGCTATTGCCGCCAAGCTTCACAGTCTCTCCAGCCTGACCAAACTTTTCATCATCGGCTGTTTCTTTGTCATCATCACCGTCCTCCCTAGCCTCTATCCCTCTTTTACTTTCAAAAACCAGGCATTAGTTACCGTCTGCATCACCGTTACCTTTCTCACCAACCTGGTCACCGAAATCATCATCTACTACCTTAGGCGCCAAAAAAAGAATTTCCACGACGTTCTCACCGGTCAGATTGTCGCCAACACTATTCTTTTGATGATTTTCCTCACTCTTGTTGACCGCATCAACGGCCCGCTGTTTCTCATTTGTGGTTTAACCATCATGGAGTCGTTTCTCAATCTCAACCTGACCATGCCCACCATTGTCGTCTTCATCATGGCCGCTTCCACCCTCGTCGAGTGGGTCTATCTGGCCCAAACCGGCCAGATTGCCGTTACTCTTTTTGAGGTTGTTTATCTGATTGTCAGGCTGATCTTTCTCTTCTCACTTATGTCCTACGGCAAATCCCTCGCCCAATCGATCATCGCCGCCCGCGAAGTCGATAGGATGAAGGATGACTTTCTATCTGTCGCCTCCCATGAACTGCGCACTCCAATGACCATAATCAAATCCTATCTGTCCATGTCCCTAAACGACAAGTCATCCCGCCTTACTCCCGATCTGGCTACCTACCTTAACCGCGCCCTCCTCTCCACCGACAGGCTAATCAAACTGGTCAACGACCTTCTCAATGTCTCCCGGATCGAAGCCGACCGATACACCCCCAAAGTCCAACCGTTAAAACTCAAACCGTTTTTGGAAGAAATTGTCGAAGAGGCAATGCCAAAATTTTTGGAAAACAAAGTAAAACTTACTCTCTCCATCCCGCCGTCCCTCCCCGAAACCCTCGCCGATCCAGAAAAAATCCGCGAAGTCATCATTAACCTTATCGGTAATTCCCTAAAATTTACTCCCAAAAACGGCAGGGTTTCTATTACCGTTTCTCCGCTAAAAAACCGCCAGGATATCGTCATCACCGTCAGTGACACCGGCATCGGCATCGACAAGAACCATCTTGACACCCTGTTTCAGAAATTTGGTTTGGTTCGCGACTCCTACGTTGTCTCCAAAACCGCCTCCGGCAGCGGCCTCGGCCTCTATATCTGCAAATCGATAGTCGAACTTCATCATGGCATTATTTGGGCCAAATCAACCGGTAAAAACAAAGGCACCACCATCAGTTTTACCCTAAAAACCAACATTCTTCCCAATCAGAAATTGTTTGGTCTCGCCCCTCACCCCCAATCTTAATTTAAAGACATTATCCGTTCCACTTCTTCTACCAGCTTTTCTGGGGTATAGTCACTTTTGATAACATAACCCCTCACCCCCAGCGATGCCCCCTGGGCAATCTCCGCCTCCTTGTCCAAATTGGTCAAAACGATTACCTGGCCGTTCTTTTTATCCAAACCTTCTGTCTGCATCTTATTTAAGACTTGAAAACCGTCAATTTTGGGTAACATCACATCCAGAAGGATCAAATCATACCCTCCCTCTCTCAACTTCTCCATCGCTTCCTCCCCGTCCGCCACTGAAAATACCTCATATTTTCCAACCCCTTCCAAAACTTTAACGTATATATCCCTCAAATACTCTTCATCTTCCACAATTAGGATTTTCTTTTTGTTGATCATCTTGACTAGTCTTATTATATACACAACCTCCCGCTTTTGCACCCACTTCTCCCCCCTGGTTTATGATTGCGGTTTCAGCCTAAATGACATAAAATACCAGCTATGGCAAAAACAAAAAAGACTCCACGTCAAAATTTGGCCCTCCTCTGTTCTGTCTGCGGTGCCCAAAACTACCTCACCGAGAAAAACAAAACCAACACCCCCGACAAACTCAAACTAATCAAGTATTGCCGCTGGTGTCGAAAACGTACCGAGCACAAGGAGTCAACCAAGCTCAAATAGTTCACCTCCATGGCTTCCCTATCTCTTCCGGCTATTAAAGGCGCGCTGGAAAATATCTACATCAGCCCCCTTGAAACCTGCAATCTCAATTGTCGCCTCTGCTACACCCAAAAATCACCCTCATCGCTTTCCAACCGCCAAATCACCTCTTTCATCCGACGCTACCGTCTTGGCCTTGCCTCCCTCGGTTTAAAGCTTAAATCGGTTCTTTTTTGCGGGGGTGAGGTTTTTGCCAGAAACACTTTTCCCCGCCTTATCAACCGGCTAAACAGCCAGGGATTGTTTGTTTCCCTCATCACCAATGGCACCATCGACCTCCTTTCCCGCATCCGCCAGCCTTCGGCCTGTCAGCTACTTGTCTCACTTGACGGCCCACCCCCAATCCACGACGCCAACCGCGGCCTCGGTAGTTTCCAAAAAACCCTAAATTTTATTCTCCATGCCACCACCCTTGGTTTTCCCCTCCACATCATGTTTTTGGTCACCCCCGACTCCTATCCTTACCTGCCCCGATTTTCCCGCCTAATAAAACGACTAACTGGCCAACAGATACCCGTTTCTTACATTACCCTCAAATCACTCCCTTTTACTAAAGACCACCCTCTCGCCCAAACCAAACAACCTCATTACCGCCTGACCCCGCCACAGATCGTTAACCTCAAACGCCGTTATCCGTCACATCCCCCCCGTCACTTTGGCTGCTTTCAACTCTCTCTCCAATCAAATGGTTTAGTCTACGGTTGTTGCGAATCACCTACCCCGCTTGCCAGCCTCCGTCAACCGATCAAAAAAATCGTCGCTTCTTTTCTCGACTCCTTATCGGTTTGTTCTACTTGTCGCTCTACCGTCTGTCACGGTTGCACCGACCCGCATTTTCTTTGCGGATACAAAACCGAACTTTCGTTATCTTCCTGCCAACAAGTAGTAAAATCATTTAACCGCCATGGCCAGAAATAAATTCCAAAAACAGTTTATTAAAGAAAGAACAACTTATTTGATCAGAGAATTTTTTATTCAAAGAGGATTCCATGAAATAGATACCCCCACAATTCTCACCTCACTCCCTCTTGAACCCAACCTATTCTCTCTCAAAACCATTTGGACACACCGCCACCTCCCCTTTTACTTAGCTACTTCACCCGAAAGTTCACTGAAAAAACTTATTGCCCAAGGTATAGGTAATTGTTTTACAATTTCCAAAGTCTTTCGCGACCTGGAAGACATTGGCCCAACTCACAATTTGGAGTTTTCTATGCTCGAATGGTATGAGATGGGCAAAGATTATTATCACCTTGCCACCACCACCGAAAATCTTATTATAGATATTTTCAAAGGGATTGAACAAAAAGATAATAAAAGAATAAAAAAAATACTCAACTACCAAAACACCCCCATCGACCTCACCCCTCCCTGGCCAAGACTCTCCCTAAACGACCTCTTTAAGGAATACGCCCACCTCGACCTTTCTCAACATTTGACCGTTGACCGCCTTTTGCCTGCCGCCGCCGCCAAAGGCTACAACATCAAAGGTATTAAAACCTGGGAACCCCTCTACACCCAAATATTTGTCAACGAAATCGAACCTCACCTCCCCAAAAACACTCCTGCCTTTATTTTTGACTACCCCACCCAACTCTCCCCCCTCTGCCAACCCTGTCCCAAAAGTCCGGGCTTCTCCCAGCGTTTTGAGCTCTATATCGGCGGCATGGAAATCGGCAATGGCTACACCGAACTAACCGACGCCCAAACCCTCCACCAGAACTTCCAAAATGAAGAAACCTTCAGAAAATCACACCATCTTCCTCTTCACCCCCCCGACCAAGAACTTGTCGATCTCACCCGCCATTTCCCCGACTGCACCGGCATCGGCTTGGGCGTTGATCGCCTGGCCATGCTTATGGCCAACGCCTCCCGCATCGAAGAAGTCCTCTACTTTCCTACCTCAAAACTGATATCTGTCGATAAGTAACTAAGTCGTCGCCATCGACGGCCCCCTTTGTCCCGATCGACCACCAAACAAATCCTTTAGGAAATCTTTCAAGTTCCACTTCGGTGCCTTCTCCGACGGTCTTTCATACACCAGCTTGCTGGCTTCCGGCCTTTCATACGACCATCTTTCTTGGTTGGCCTTGGCTTCCTCAATCGATCCGCAAAAATTTTGAGCCGGATCGATAATAAACACCCGTCCGTCTGAAGTTGTATATCTTACCCAAGCGTGGCCCCCAACTCCCCGTATATGGTTTCTGTCAACCGAAACATGCCCCCTAACATAACCCTGGTACTTAAGTTTCTCCAAAAGAAATCCCGCCAATAGCGCCTGGTGTCTGCAGACACCGCCAGCATCCACATAGCCACCCAAAGGATACTTGACGTTTTCCGTCCCATATGTCCCTTTCAAATGCCGGCTAACTTCCTCGGTCCGTGCCAAATCATAGGGCATCCTTTCTCTAACCAATGCAAAAACATCATCCAAAATACAACTTTTATAATTCTCCCCCCGTTGTTTCCTATCCTCAATCGTCCTAAGTAGCTGGCCATACACCTCGTTTAATTTTGGCTGTTTTATACTGTCGACCACACATGCCTCGCCAATCCCACCAACCAAATATACCCCTCCGTCAATGGGCGTATCTCTGCCAATCACCGGCCTGCCGGCAAACCTGCCATTCTCCCTCCCCGGGCTTGGTTCTTCATAACGGGGATCGTTTTTCAACCCGATTATGTTGTTCTCTAGGGTATAATTCCACTCAGCTCTGTCTTCGCTCATCTCTGATCAATAATACTAACTCTATTTATAGAAGCATAGGGTTCGAGACTACCTGCCATCGCCTTAACCAACTCCGCCTGGCCATTACTTAGTGCATAGTCTAGTTCTTTTTCCGTTATCGGAAAAACCAATAACGGCGAATTTTTTAGTCCCAAATCCCTCGCCAATTTCTCTTCGTCAAAGTCCAACAACCTCATCCCCAAGATGATCACTGATCTAAAACTGCCCGCTTCCTTGGTCGCCTCCTCAAAACTGATTGTTTCTAGTTCGCCAAGGTTCTCACCCAACCCAATTTGATAAGCAGCTACTGCCTGAATCATATCAACCGGCCACTTGGCTTCATCCCGACAGATAATTGCCAGCTCCCGATATCCGCCATCTTCCATCCCCTTGCTTAAATAGACAAATTCACCAACTTTAGAACAATTAAAAGCATATACATCAACAGGCGGTTTTTCCATTACCCCATGGGCAATCCATTTTGCCTCCCCAAAACTCACAAAATAACACCTTTCCGTTTCATCCAAATACTGCTTATTACCCATATTATCTATCCTAACACTAAACGGCCCTTCTCTGGCTAGCCCCGCAAACCTCCGCTTTTCTTTTTCCAATATTAACCGGATATTTTCCGGTAAAACAAGAAGTACACAAGTTTCTCTTTGGCAACCCGACGGCTCTTATCAACCCCGCCAACGACAAGTAGTGCAAGCTATCGGCCCCCACATATTTCCTGATTTCCGCCAGCGTCTTCGTCGCCGCGATCAATTGGTCCTGCCTTGGGGTATCGATCCCGTAAAAATCCGGATACTTCACCGGTGGCGCCGGTATCAACAAATGAACCGCCAGCGCCCCCGCCTCCCTCACCATTTGCACAATTTGTTTTGATGTTGTCCCCCTGACAATCGAATCGTCAACCAGCGCCACCTTTTTCCCCTTAATCACACTTACCAGCGGGTTTAGTTTCCTTTTTACATCACTCTCCCGTAAATTCTGCGCCGGCCTGATAAACGTCCGATGTATATACCGATTTTTAATCAACCCAATCTCAAAAGGTATTCCCGACCTTTGCGAAAAACCCAATGCCGCCGGTATTGATGAATCGGGTATTGGCACCACGATGTCGGCATCGACCTTAATCTCATCTGCCAGTTTTCTGCCCAAATTTTTTCTCACCTCGTTAACACTCTTACCCATAATCACACTGTCCGGACGGGCAAAGTAAACGAACTCAAACACGTCCACCGTCTCCCTGCCCCTAACCACCCAAACCCTCCTTTCTCCATTTTTATCAAATATCACCATTTCTCCCGGGCCGACATCCCCCTCCACCTTCGCCCCCACCGCGTCAATTGCGCACGTTTCCGACGAAACTACCCATCCTCCGTCCAATCTACCCACCGACAACGGTCTTACCCCTCTTTTGTCCCTCACTGCCACCATTTTATCCGCCGTCAAGAACAAACAGGAAAACACTCCGGTAAACAGCGGAAACGCCTTGCCGATCGCCCCCTCCAGGCTCCAACCCTTAACCAGATAAAAATTAACTGCCTTTCTCATCAATTCCGAATCGTTGCAAAATCTCGTACTTATCCCTCTTTTCTGCAAAAACGACTCCAGCCTATCTATTGTCGGCAAATTACCGTTATGAGCCATGGCCAACAACCTGTCTTCCCTGACTACCGGCTGAATATGCTCGTACCCTCCCCCGCCAAAAGTCGAATAGCGGTTATGGCCGATTGCCGCAAACCCCCTCAACCCCAACAATGTTTCCTCATTGTAAACATGCGCCACCAACCCCATTCCCTTGTGGACATACAATCCTTCCCCGTCGGCACTCACTATCCCCGATGACTCCTGGCCGCGGTGTTGTAAAGCCCAAAGCCCGGTATGCACCAGCCTGGCCGCCTCCAGTTCCTGGCCATAGACTCCAAAAATACCACATTTTTCCTCAAGTCTATCCTCCATCGTCCAGTAATTCTAAACCCCCACCCGTCCCTGCTTCAATCACTTTCCACTCTGCTAAAATATTCACAATACACTTTCCAACCGCTTATGTCATCAGCACCACCCAAATCCCCCAAACCGGTTAAATCCCAACCAAACCCTGGCCAGCCGACTTTTCTCCCTCCCCGCCCCCAGCCCTTTTCCTCTCCCAAAATCACCGGCAGCCAAAACTTTCGCCGGCCTGGTTTTATGTCTAACAACCGCGGTCNNCAAAAAACAGATGTTTGACTCCGCTCCCTGGTTTTCGTTTACCCCTCCCTCCGTCACCGCGTCAAAACAACCAAAATCGTCATCGACCACCCTCACCCGCTTGGTGTTGTTTCCCCAAAACCAGTTCCACCACTTTCTTGCCTCTTCCCGATAACGGCCATCCCTGGTCACCAAATACGCCTGCTCCAGACAACAAACCATGTAGGCCGCGTCAACCGGCTGTTGGTCATAAAGGCTTATTCTCTTTCCATTTTCACACCAGCCTTTGCACCCCACCGGCAACGGCACCCCTCTCTCCTGACAAACTTCCAGCAAAAAATCAGTCGACAATCTGGCTATCTTCTCACAGGTTTTGTCTCCCCTTTTCCCTGCCGTCTTCCACAGCGCCCACGGCAATAATCCGTTGGCATAGGTCAATTTTTTCTCAAACCACCTCCACTCCTCCCCGGTCTCTTCGAATTTATTCACCAACCCCTCCGCCATCTCTCTTTCCAAATCCACCGGTTTTTCTTCCTCCGTCAGCCCAAGCAACAGATAAGCTTTTGATCGCAAGTATTGCCATGACCCCGCCCCCACCAAAACAAACTCCAAAACTTCCTCCAGCCTCCCCCTCCTCCCTTCGGTAGCCAAGATCGCCCAAGCCGTCATCCCCAGGGCATCCTCACTGGCCAAAATCGACCTGTCGGCCGCCACCCTCTCCTTGGCATCATAAAAAAACTGATACATCTTTTTGGCCCCACGGTCATATGCTCTATCAATAAAATTTCTGTATATATCCACCAAATCATTCCTTCCGAACTCACTCGCCACCAAAAGTGCCCTCGCCTGGTCGTCAAGCGCATATCCGAATTTTTCGTCGATACGTTTATACTTCCCGTGTTGATATATCCCAAACCGATTTGTCAGTTTTATCAGTTTATTCAAAACCTTTCCGTCCTCACTGGCCATGGCCTTGTTTTTGCCTCCTCTGGTTCTTTTTGATCACTGCCTCAAATAAATCCAAATGTTGCAAACCAACACTCGCCCAAGTCATCAATCTTCCGTAATCATAAGCTTGTTTTTGCATCGCCTGCTTAGCCATCGGTTCTCTTTCCAGTTTGGTTATCGCCTTGGCGATTGCCTTAGCGTCCCTAAACGGCACTAGAATTCCTCGCCCCCTCGACAGCACCTCTTTGGCATAAACATAGGGTGTCGAGATGCAAGGTTTGCCCGCACCTATGGCATAGGCCAAAGCCCCTGATGCCGACTGTTGCGGATCCAAATATGGCGTCACATAGTAATCCATCAATTTTAACCACTCCAAAAGCTCCTCCAGGCTGACATACCGGTTAACAAACTTAACATTCTTCTCAATCTTTAACCTCTTTACCATCGCCATCAACTTGTTTCTATACTCCTCCCCCCTCTCTTTGATTACCACCGGATGGGTCTGCCCTACGATCAAACACAATATCTCCGGAAAATCCTTGACCAGCATCGCCGTCGCCTCCAGTGAATATTCGATCCCTTTTGACTCCGACAATAAATTGATATTGCCAAATATCTTCCTGTTTTTAAACCGGCTCTTGTAGGCGCTCATCGCCCCGAAAGGTAAATCCGGCGTGCCGTGGGGAATAACCGCAATCTTATTTCTCGGCACCTGGTATTTCTCCACCAGTTTGTCCTGACTCTGCTCCATCATCACCACAATCGCGTCTGCCTTGTCTACTATCCTTTTTAAAACTACCCCGTATTCGTTTTGGGGATCTTCCACCACCGTATGGCAAGTCACCACCAACGGTTTTTTTATTGCCTCCATAAACGGCACTATGTATTCTCCCGCCTTGCCTCCGCACAATCCAAACTCATGCTCCAGCATAATCACATCCGCCCCTGACTCGTTAATATATTGGGCCGCCAGCAAATAGGTATTCAAGTCATTCTGGCAAATCTTGTATTTCACCTCCCAGGGGTATTCCAGACGTTCGTCCGGTCTGTTTAACACCATAATTTCCGCCAATGCATAAGGGTTCAGCATGTTAATCGCATTGGTTAAATCCTTGGTAAAAGTGGCAATACCACACTTTCTTGGGATATACGAAGTCACATAAATGGTTTTGATTACTCTCCTCTTTTTCAGGATTTTGCCGTTTTTAGTTTTTGTCATTTTTGTTTAAATAGTAAACTGACTGTTTTGGTTTATTACTTAAGCAGGGCCACCAGCTCCATCAGCCTGTCGGCGATCACTTCTGGACGGTAGTTTTCGTAGGCGTATTTTCTTGCCTCCCTTCCCATCTTCATCCTAAGCTCTTTATTCGTCAGCATTTTTTCCAAATAATCCGTCAATTCTCCAATATCGGCCTTCAGCAAACCGTTTTCCCTCACTGGCTTGGCCAGCCAGCCGGTCTTCCCATGCACCACCACATCCCTTATCGATAGGGCGTTGATTGAGATTATCGGTTTACTTGCCATTTGTGCCTGCACAAACGGCAAACCAAAACCCTCCCCCCTCGACGGCGCCACATAAACATCACAAATGCTAAACAGGCTTCTCACGAATTCCTGCGAAAAATCCGTCACCATGTATCTTATTCGATCCTCCAACCCAAATTGCTTGATTAGCTCAAATTCCTCCAATCCCCGCCTAAAGGTATGTGCCTGCGGCCAGGTTTTGATTAAATAAATCCAGGGTATTTTTTTGTCCAGTCTGGCCAAAGCCCTGATCACTTCCTGGGCCCCCTTGCTGGTGGCGTCACCCCCCACT
>DCTR01000008.1 GCA_002329385.1 Candidatus Shapirobacteria bacterium UBA1435 | reverse complement strand
AGGCGTCCCGGGGCTTTTGGGATTAGCGGCGGAGACTGGTCTGCAGTTGGTGTGATAGACACCAGCTCCGCCGCTTTAGGCAGTAAGTTGTTGGTTTTTGGGATTTTTTGATTTGTCGGGTTGTCGTTTTGATTGCGGTTTTCAAAAAGATAGAGGCTTTTTGAAGGCCACAACAGTTTTGATTTTGGCGTGGTCGTTGCCATAACGGATGAGAACCAAGAAGCGGTTGGAATTCCGAAAAGCAGATCTTTGACAACCCGAAAACTCCAGGATGCGACGCTTGGAGAAACAAAAGTTTTTTGTTTTTGCAAGCGTTGTATCCAAATCAGAGATGACAGGAGGAAGCTGTGGCCAGAGACGACTCGTGGATCAAAAAGCGTATCAAAACCGAGCCCAAAAAGGGCAATGAAGCGGCGGCTGCCGAAAGGAGACAAAAAAGAAAAGCGGCGCTGCAGGGCAGGATTAGGCAGAACAACGGGCAGAGACAGCAGAAACCGAAGCCGAGTGGTACAGATCGGCAGCCGGGCGTGCCCGATTGCCGAATGTGCGTGCTGAAAGCCAACAAGGGCGGTGATTGCGTTTCGCATTTTGAGGCGGGAAGCGATCGTTGCCTTAACGCCCGAAAGGCGATGGCCGAACAGGCGCAGAGAAAGGGGTGAGAAGATGAGCAGCGGGAGGGACCGCAATGGCGCAAAACGGCGCGGCGCCCAGTCGCGTCGGAAAAAGCGCAACCGCGGTGTGGTTGGCCGAATTATCGGCGGCGGCCGACATGCGGTCAAGGAAAAGTGAAGCAAAAGCGATGAGGGTGCCGCAGGGGCGAAACAAAGAGGTTTCGCCCCTGAAGGCGTTTTGGTTGTTTGGTTTTTGGTATTTAATTGATTTGAGGGTTTTTGGGTTGTTGGTTGTGTTATAATCCCAAGGCAAAGTTAGTGGTTAATTAGCGCCATTCCTGGGTTTTGCCCGGCGCGTTAATTTTATTAATTCCAATAAGGAAAAATGGTAAAAACAAAAACAGTCAATCGAACAGGCAAGAGCCTGGTCAAAAAAGCATTGGTAGTTAAAGGTAAAAAGAAAACAGCAGAAAATCTCGACAAGGAAGAAATCAGAAAACTAAACGAAAAGAAACTGGCCAAGGTTGAGGCGGCAAAAGCGGAGAAAACGGTAAAAACAGTGGAGGCAGAAAAAAAGATTGAAAAAAAATCAGAAGAGAAGAGATACCAATTGACGGTGGACGCCAAAGATTTATTGGTGGCTGGTTCGCATTTGGGACACAAGCTGTCAAAAACCCACCCGAAAGCCAGGAAGTTTATTTTTGGATCGAAGGAGGGGATTGAAGTTTTGGATTTGACCAAAACGATGGCTTGTTTGGATGAAGCATGTAATTTTATCTGTCAGGCAGTCAGGCGCGGTCAAAAAATGGTAATGCTGGGGACAAAAAGGCAGGCCAGGGAAACGGTGAGAAGGGTGGCGATGGAAAATGGCATGCCCTATGTGACGGACCGTTGGCTGGGGGGGACGATTACCAATTGGGAACAGATCAGAAAAGACATTAAAAAACTCAACAGCCTGAAAGAAGGTCTGGAAAAAGGAACTTTTGTGGAAACAAACACTAAAAAAGAGATCCAAGATATGGCCAAGGAGGTAAAGAGGCTGGAAAAGATAGTTGGTGGTCTAAAGGATTTGGACAGGCTTTTTGAAATTTTGTTTGTGGTTGATGCCGGATTTGAGAGGACGGCAGTGAAAGAAGCAAGGATGAGAGGGGTTAAAGTGGTGGCAATGGTCGATTCCGACAGCGACCCGACGAAAGTCGATTATCCGATACCGGCAAACGACGACAGCGCCAAGTCGATAAACCTGGTGGTGGAGGAAGTTGGCAAAGCGATCAAGGCAGCCAAGTAATTTTTAGAATTTAAATTTAAAAAATGGAACAAAAAGAGCTGATCAATAAAGTCAAAAAATTAAGGGTTGAACTGGGGTTGGGGATCATGGAAATAAAAGCGGCGCTGGAAGAGGCGGGAGGCGACGAGGCGGCGGCAAAAGAGATTTTAAAAAAACTGGGACTGGAGAAGGCGCAANNGGAAGAGTGTTTACCTATACCCATTCGACCGGCAGGATCGGGGCGATGGTGGAAATATGGTGCGAGACCGATTTTGTGGCAAAGACCGAAGATTTTTTGAGCTTGGGTAAAGAGCTCTGTTTGCAGGTGGCGGCGATGGATCCGAAAGATACGGAAGAGCTTTTGGGCCAGGAATACATCAAAGACACAACCAAAAAAATTGACGCTTTGGTTGGCGAAACGGTGGCCAAGCTGGGAGAGAATATCAAAGTGGGTAAAATTTGCCGCTTTGAGATTTAGCTTGCCGGGCGAAACTGGTAAGATTGAACAAATGGCAAAAGGCCGATTGGGGAAAATAGTCTTTTGGGGGTTGGTGTTGAGGTTGGCGGTTTGGCCCTGGGTTTACCATGAGGATGTCAAAACCTATTACTGGTGGGGGAGATTTGCCCATGAGTTTGGATTGAAAGGATATTACAATTGGTTGGATTTTGGCGCCTACTGGCATCCCGATCAGCCGATGCTGATGATACTGATTGTCAGGGCAATCAGGCAGTTGTATCTGGCGGTATATTCGGTATTGTGGTGGATTAACGTAAAAATTCCTTTATTTCCGTCGAAAATAATGCAGTGGTATTTTGAGGAAGGGAATATATACCTGATAAAACTGGTTTGGATTTTGGCTGATTTGGCGATAATAGTTTTGGTTTACAGAATCATTAAGGACAGGTATGGGGTTAAGAAGGCGGGGGTGGGGGCATGGATGGCGGGAGCGTCGCTGCCGCTTATATATAATAGTGCGGTTTGGGGAAACGTTGACGGCTGGGCAAACTGGTTGGCGCTTTTGGGGATATATTGGCTAATCAAGAAGCGGAGAGTGATGGCAGCCGGGTTAGTATTGTCTTCTTTTTTGGTTAAACCGTCGCTGTTGGTTTGGATACCGGTAATGGCGGCAGTTTGGTTTTGGAGTAAGCCAACAAAAGCCGATTATGTAAAGATGCTGGTTTTTGGCTTGTTTTTGGTTTGGGTAACGGCCAAACCGTTTGCGGTGGGTGAAACATTTGGCTGGGTGATGTGGGTATATCGGGAGAAAATACTGCCCGGTTGTATGATGTGGTTGACGGCCAACGCGGCAAATTTTTGGGCGATGATTTTTGGTTTTACCAAAACACCGGATGATATTAGGTTGTTTGGAGTGGTAACCTTTAGGTTGATTTCATTGGTGACGGTGGGGGCGGGGACGGTTTGGGTGACAATTAAACTGATAAAAAATTTTTGCTGGGAAAATATTTGGTGGGCGTTGGCAACGATGTCGATGCTGTCGTTTTGTTTTATGACGAGAATGCACGAAAGGTATAGTTTTCCAGCTTTGGTACCGCTAATTATTTTGAGTGCGGCCGATGGTAAGTTCAAAAAATATTACTTGGGGATAACTATCACCCACATGCTAAACGTGGTGGGGGTGTGGTCGGCGGTGGGGTGGGTTTGGCTGGAGGGAGTATTGAGCGGTGAGTTGACGGTGAGATTGGTTAGTCTGGCCAATGTGCTGATGACGATAAAATTGCTTGACGAATGGAAAAAGAAAAAAATTAAAAAGCAGATCAAGTTAAGT
Organism: Candidatus Shapirobacteria bacterium UBA1435; assembly: GCA_002329385.1. GTDB lineage: Bacteria > Patescibacteriota > Microgenomatia > UBA12405 > UBA12405 > UBA1435. Next base: position 2,490 of record DCTR01000008.1, on the reverse strand, counting down.
TATAATTAAAACAATATGATCGACACCCAGGCAATCAAAACAAGGATGAATAAGATAACCAATTTGTTTGGCGAGGACATTGCTTCAATCCGCACCGGCAGGGCAACGCCGGGTCTGATTGAAAACGTAACGGTGACGGTTTATGGCGGACAAAAAGCNNAAAATGAGGCTGATCGAGCTGGGCAGCATCGGCGTGCCGGATGTGAGGACGCTGACTTTTGAGGCTTGGGATAAGGGATTGACCAGGGAGATTGCCAATGGGATTCAGGCGGCCAATATCGGGCTTAATCCGGCAGTTGACGGACAGATAATCCGAATGTCGTTGCCGATGTTGACAGTGGAGCAGCGGGAGGACTACATAAAACTGCTGGGTAGGAAACTGGAGGGGGCGAGGGTGATGATCAGGGACGCCAGGGGAGATTTCCGTAAAGACCTGCAGGGGGCAAAACAGGCCAAGGAGATTTCGGAAGACGAGTTTAAGCGTGACGAAATTGAGTTGCAAAAGCTGACCGACCAATATATCGACCAATTAGAAGAAATGGCTTCAAAAAAGGAAGCGGAGATCAGGGGGTAAAATGGATTTGTTGCTTTTTGTGGCGGCGCTGTCGGTTTTGGTTTTGGTCCATGAGTTTGGTCACTTTTTGGCGGCGATAAAGGTCGGAGTGTGGGTGGAGGAGTTTGGGTTGGGGTTGCCGCCAAGGATTAAAGGGAAAAAGATTGGCAGGACGGTTTTTAGCCTAAATGCCTTGCCGATTGGCGGATTTTGTAAGATGTATGGTGAGGATGCGGCGGAGGAAGTCGAAAAAAATCGAGGGGAGTCGTTTGTGGGAAAAAAGCCATGGCAAAAAATGATAATCATTTTGGGAGGGGTGACAATGAACCTGCTTTTGGCAGTGGTCATCTTTACCATGGTTTACGCCATTACCGGTTTGCCGGTGGAAACAAAAAAGGTAAAAATCGTGGAGGTAAGCGATAATTCTCCGGCGCAAACGGCCGGGCTTAAGAAAGACGATCAGGTAGTAATGGTGGGCGACAAGCGGATTAATAAGCCTGAAGACTTGACGGAGGAAGTGGCAAAATATAAGGGTGGTAGTGTCTGGCTGACAATTGGAAGTGGGGAAGGGGAAAGGGTGGTGGAAGTAGCAGTGAGGGCAAATCCGCCAGCGGGGGAGGGGAGTATGGGGGTGGTAATTTCAAACACGGAGATTGTGAAAATGCGATGGTATGAACTATATAAGGGAGTGGGGGCTGGGTTTAAAGAAGCGTATTTTTGGGGAAAACAGATAGCCGAAGGTTTAGCAAAAACAGTTGGGGAGGTGTTTTCGGGGAGGATGCCAAAAGATGTCAGTGGGCCGATTGGGATGTATCAAGCCACAAGCGCTATCAAAAAAAATCAAGGATTACTGGCGGTTTTTCACTTTTTTGGCCTAGTGTCGGTTAATTTGGCCGTGGTCAATATTTTGCCGTTTCCGGCTTTGGATGGCGGCAGATTGCTGTTTGCGGGGTATGAAATGATCAGTCGTAAAAGACCAAACCCAAAGTTTGAATCGGTGATCAATAACTTGGGAATGACGTTACTTTTGGGACTGATATTGCTGATAACCATCGGAGACGTGTTGAGGATATTGGGAAACCGCGGGTGAGAGTTTAAAATAGCGGTCTTAGCTCAATGAGGACGGCAGTGTTTGGCTCGAGATAGATATTATCAAGGTAATTGTTGGTGGTGACGACGACGGTTTTTTTGGAGCTTTTACCCATGAAGGTTGAAGTGGTCATTTCGTAATCACCCGGGGCGAGGTGACGATAGGCCAAGGGGACGGCTTCGACGTGAGAGTTGCGGGGGTCGTAATTGACAACAATGGTTTGGATAGTCTGGCCGTTTTTGGCGGAAAGGGAGGTGACATGTGAGCCGTCGCCGGCCGAATAGAGCTTTTGGCCCTGGAGCTGGTTTAAAAATTGGATGGCAGAATACCGTGGTTTGGTTTTGGCGCCTTGGGANNTGATTTGTCGGAACGGCTGGTTGGGCCGTCGACCAGCTCAAAGGTGAAAAGCCGGTCGGCTTTGTTGTGGAGGCGGGTTGATAGGCCAATAAGGTGGATGGCGGAGTGTTTGGTGTCGTAGGCGGTGTCGGGCTCGGGGTTGGGGCCGATTTCGGTGATAATTTTTTCGATATCTTTGTATTCCGGATATTCAGGAAGAATCTGGTAGAGTTTTTCGAAATCCTGGCTGTAGTCTTCAAGGTTTTTTGAATACTTGTGCCAGGAAATAAAATCAAGACGGAGACCATTGGCGCGGGTGGTGCCAAAAAGGGATTTAATCCAGCTGGGATAAAAAGCGGTGGTGGCCGGGCCGCCGACTTTGAAAATAGTGCCGTAGGCGCCTTCGGCGACGGCGCGGGCGGACTGAATATAGAGGGGGGTGTAGTTTGGGGATTTGGCGTAATGCCAACCGCCAAAAAGGTCGGGTTCGTTCCAAACCTCATAGTAAATA
>DCTR01000014.1 GCA_002329385.1 Candidatus Shapirobacteria bacterium UBA1435 | reverse complement strand
ACTCTCGTCGGGGCTTTCCTTTCCTGCCTTGCAGTTTATGCCTCTTCAATCGCCGCCTGCGCCGCCGCCAATTTGGCAATCGGCACCCTGTATGGCGAACACGACACATAATCCAGTCCGATCCGATGGCAGAATTTGACTGTATCTGGATCTCCCCCCTGCTCTCCGCAAATTCCCACATGCAGATGCTTCTTTGTTTTCCGCCCCAATTCCACCGCCATTTCCATCAACTTGCCCACACCCTTCTGGTCCACGCTCCTAAACGGGTCTTCCTTTAATATCTTTTGGGCAAGGTAATCCTTGATAAATTTGCCTGCATCGTCTCTGGAAAAACCATAAGTCATCTGGGTCAGATCGTTTGTTCCAAACGAAAAGAAATCCGCTTCAGCGGCAATCTCATCCGCCGTTACCGCCGCCCTCGGAATTTCGATCATCGTCCCCAGCTCGTATTGTAATTTCACCCCAAATTCCTTCATCGTCGCCTCAATCACCGGCACCAATTTTCCTTTCAACCACCTAAGTTCTTCCACCTCGCCCACCAGCGGGATCATAATTTCCGGCACCACTTCATAGTTCTGTTCCTTTTTTAGCTCGCAGACCGCTGTCATAATCGCCCTCACCTGCATCTCAAAGATCTCCGGAAAGGTGACCCCCAACCGGCAGCCTCTATGCCCCATCATCGGGTTGAATTCGTGCAAACCTTCCACAATTTCCTCAAGTCTTTCTTCCGTCATTCCTATTTCCTTGGCTAGTGCCTGTATGTCGGCCTTTTCCTTGGGTAAAAATTCATGGAGTGGCGGATCAAGCAGCCTGATCTTCACCGGTAAACCTCTCATAATTTCAAACAGCTGTTTAAAATCGTTTTTCTGCATCGGGAAAATCTTTTTTAGTGCCGCCTGTCTTTGTTCCAAAGTCTCCGACACAATCATCTGCCTGACCGCAAATATTCTGTCTTCGGCAAAAAACATATGTTCCGTCCGGCACAGACCGATCCCCTGCGCTCCAAACTCGCGCGCCGTTTTGGCGTCTTTTGGCGTATCGGCATTGGTTCTCACTCCCAGCTTGCGATATTCATCGGCCCATTTCATGATCTGGCCAAAATCGCCTGACAGGTTTGGCGCCACTGTCGGAATCGACCCCAGAAACACTTCCCCTGTCGACCCGTCCAGAGTAATAATATCTCCCTCCCCCACTTCCACCTCTCCGCTTCTAAACACTTTTGCCGCCTCCATTACCACCACTCCCTCGGCCCCCGACACGCAACACTTACCCATTCCCCTGGCCACCACCGCCGCATGTGACGTCATTCCTCCCCTGGCGGTCAATATTCCCTGGGCGGCGTTCATTCCCGCCAAATCCTCCGGGCTGGTTTCCTGTCTGACCAAAATCACCTTCTCTCCTCTCTCTTTTTTCTCCACCGCTTCTTCGGCACTAAACACCACCTTGCCCACTGCCGCTCCCGGACTGGCCGGCAAACCCTTGGCGATCAGTCTGAAATTCTTTTTGGCCGCCTGGTCCAATGTTGGATGCAAAAGCTGGTCAAGTTTGTCCGCCTCTACTCTTTGCAAAGCCGTTTTTTCGTCGATCAGCCCTTCCTTAACCATGTCGCCGGCCACCTTCACCATTGCCGCCGCCGTTCTTTTCCCTGATCTTGTCTGCAAGACGAACAGCTTACCGTTTTCAATGGTAAATTCCACATCCTGCATATCCTTATAATGTTTCTCCAGCATTTCAAAAACCCCCAAAAGTTGCTTATAAACCGCCTCATTATCTTCCTTTAGTGAGTCCAGGTGTTTTGGCGTTCTGATCCCTGCCACGACGTCTTCTCCCTGAGCGTTCATCAAATACTCCCCGTATGGCACCTTCTCCCCCGTCGACGGATTTCGGGTAAACGCTACTCCCGTTCCGCAATCGTCACCCATATTGCCAAACACCATCGACTGCACATTTACCGCCGTTCCAAACACCTTTTTTTCGTCAATCTTGTTTAATTGGCGGTAAATGTTAGCTCTGGGGTTCTGCCACGATCCAAACACCGCGTCAATTGCTTTTTGTAGTTGTTCTTTGGCATCCTCCGGAAAATCCTTTCCTTTTTCGCTTCGATAAATCTTTTTATAACCGGCCACCACTTCCCGCCAGTCTTCCGCTTTCATCTCCGTATCTTCTTTAATCCCCCTCTCGGCCTTGACCTCGTTGATCACATGCTCGAACTTCTCGTGTTCCATATTCTCCACCACGTTACAAAACATTTGTATGAATCTTCGGTAGGAATCCCACACGAATCTGGCATTCCCCGTCGTCTTCTCCATTCCCGCTATCACTTTTTCGTTTAATCCCAAATTCAAAATCGTGTCCATCATTCCCGGCATCGACACCGCCGCCCCAGATCTCACCGACACTAATAGCGGATTTTTTGGGTCACCGAATTTTTTCCCCGTCGTCTTCTCCAGCTCCTTTAAGTTCTTTTCTACCTGTTTTCCTAATCCCACTGGATACTGCTTTCCGTTATCGTAAAAATATTTACATACCTCGGCCGATATCGTAAATCCCGCCGGCACCGGAATTCCTAAATTCGTCATCTCCGCCAAATGGGCTCCCTTACCCCCCAAAACCGACTTCATTTCCTTGTTGCCTTCCGCCGCACCTGATCCAAAAAAGTAAACGTATTTTTTTGTCCGCATGAACTACTCCTCAATAACTTTTAACGATAAAAAGCGTATCCCTAATTTAACTCAAAGCCCTCCGATTATCAATCCGTAATACATATCTGTTATTGCCAACAAAACGCTTTTCTCTTCCAAACCAAAGATATGGCCAACAAACTGGGTCTGACCAATATCAGCTTATGGTAAGCAGGACCTGGCATCGCCAGGAAGGTAATTTCAGGCTAAATAGCACTTGAAGCCATCAATTATTTGTTGAAACCTGGTCGTGTTTTTTCGAGACTAAAAACGGGTAACACATTCACCCAGCTCAAAAAATATGACTAGGTTTAATTGCCCAAAAATAGTTTAAGGCTTAATAGATGCTTTAAAGCCAAAACCCATAAATTAAAAATTGCCAATTGTCCCGAAGTCTTAGTGAAGGATTAAACTTAAAAATCGATCCCAAAATCCCTGAATTAAAAATTAAAAATTGAAAATTAAAAATTGAGAGTTAGGGCTTGTCCCAAGTCTATCGAGGNNGGGGTCAGAAAATAGGATGAGAAGTTGGATGGGTGTGTTTGGTGGTTGGGGGGTATAAAAAGAAGGAGTAGGTATGTCTTACTATCAATTGATAGCGTACTTCTTTTTTTTGTTTCCAACCACAGCTGGGTGGGCGGTAGGGTGCCAAATCCGACAGGACTTGGAACTCAAACGGGGCACGAGGCACCGCTACCGCCACTTTTTACTTCTGAACCCAGCCGGCAGGAGACCCCC
>DCTR01000006.1:1637-3784 GCA_002329385.1 Candidatus Shapirobacteria bacterium UBA1435 | reverse complement strand
ATGTCAACAACACCTACCTTAAGCAAGGCAAGCTCAAGGTCAACATTTTTGACGGCCTTTGGGAAGACGCCGGCACCTTCGATAGTCTTCTGCGGGTGAGCAATTTTATGGCCAAAAAAGCCGCAGTTGCGCCGCCCCAAATTTAGTGTATAAATAACTTAATGACCACTACCACCACCCCCAATCCTCCCNNCCCAGGTTAAAGATGTCCTTGGCCAGATGGACGTTTTTTTCACCAAATATCTTTCCCAAAAAGCCCCTGCCCTGCCCCTTGGTGCCAAAGAGTTTCTGGTCAAATGGGCGCCGTATCTAAACCTTGTCGCCTTATTGATGATTTCTCCGGTGATTCTGGCCGCCTTCGGACTGTCGGCCATCGCCCTGCCCTTTTCCGTTTTTGCCGGTGTATCCGGAGTAAGCAGTATTGTCCACACCGTGATTATGGTGGCTGTTTTTGCTCTTCAGGTGGCCGCCCTTCCCGGGCTTTTCAAACGGTCGATTTCTGCCTGGAATTTTCTTTATTACTCTACCCTTCTAAACACCCTGTCATCGCTTCTCTCCTTAAATCTTGGCGGCGGTCTGATCGGTGCAGCCATTTCTCTCTATTTCCTCTACCAGATCAAATCCTACTACCACTAAAACCTGATCACACTTAAGTCGCTTGTCGAACCGGAAGACAACCAGTTATTGCCATGGATGGCCACCACATCGTCACCCTCCATCACCACTCCTAGGGCTTTTATTTCTTCAAATATCGGGTCGTCTTTTCTAAATTCTGTTTTACCGAATTGTTTGTAGTAGGGGATTACTCCGTAAGATAAATTTAGCTGTCGATAGGTCCTCATTTTGTCGGTGATGGCGATTACCGGAATCCCAAGCCTGTGCCTGGCCATAATCCTCGCCGTTTTTCCGCTTTGGGTAAACACCAAAACCGCTTTAACCGGAAACTTCGCCTCTTTGATTATTCGGCAGGCGGCATCGCATAGCACCTCGGCGGCGTCTTCCAGTTCGTCTTTAATGTCATTCACTTTGCCGTATTCTTCAACAAATCGGCATATCTTATCCATTTCCTCTACTGCCCTCACCGGATAATTGCCCACCGCTGTCTCCTCCGACAGCATCAGCGCGTCGCTGGCGTCATAAACAGCGTTGGCCACATCGGTCGCTTCCGCTCTGGTTGGATGGCTGTTGTTCACCATCGAGATCAGCATCTGGGTTGCCACCAGAACCGGCGTGTTCTTTTGTCGGCAAAGCTGGATAATCAATTTTTGCCAAAAAGCCAACTGCCTAATCGGCACTTCCACCCCCAAATCCCCCCTGGCAATCATTACTGCGTCCGATTCGTCAACAATTTCCTTCAGGTTGGCAATGGCGCTGCCGTTTTCAATCTTTGCCATCACCCCCGCCTCCACCCCTTTTTCTTTAATTATTTTTTTCAGTTCAAGAATATCGTCTTTGCTCCTCACAAACGACAACGCCAAATAGTCCACGTTTAGCTCCTTTAGCCTGTTTAACGCCTCCAGATCCCGTTGGGTAAACAATGGTAGGTCAAAGCCAATTCCCGGCACGTTTATCGCCTTTCGGTTTTTGATTAAATATCTACTGCCGGCCTTGGCCACAATTGCCTCTCCTTGCCTGCCTTCAAAAGTCAGATGCAGGTTGCCATTGTCAATATATGCCTCCCAGCCTTTGGCTAGCTGCTCAAACACTTCTTTCGGGTTGATCACCAGCGTTTTGTCGTTGATAAATTCTTTGGCCAGATAAATCGTCTCTCCTTCTTCCACCATTAGCCCTTCCACGTCTTTGGTTTCCACCCTCAGCTCCGGTCCCTGAATATCGGCGATTATCCCCAACTTTTTATTTCGTTTTTGGCAGCAACGCTCAATCAATTCAATGGCCTTTTTGTGCCATTCAAGCGAATTGTGTTTTAGGTTGAACCGAAAAAAATCCACTCCTGCCGTTATCAGCTTTTCGATTGCTTCCGGGCTTTCCGTGGCCGGGCCAATTGTCGCCACGATTTTTGTCCGTCTAGTCATAATTAAATATACACTATTGTTTTTACCCCGAATTGATTAATTTGCCTGTCCATACTAAAATCCCGGTAAGTGGCCATACTGCTTTTTCTGCTTATATTTCTCGTTTTCTCTGCC
>DCTR01000006.1:0-1590 GCA_002329385.1 Candidatus Shapirobacteria bacterium UBA1435 | reverse complement strand
CCCGGAGCCAGCCTATATGTCTCCCCCCGCGACTTCGATGCCCAAATGGCCTATCTGTCGGCCAACGGTTTTAGCGTCATCAGTCTCAACACTCTTGCCGTTGCTCAAAATCAGCGCCTCTCCCTGCCGCCAAAGTCGGTTGTTATTACCTTTGATGACGGCTATGCCGATTTTTACCGCTTCGCCTTTCCCATTCTCCAAAAATACCGCCACCCGGCAACCGTTTTTCTTATCAGTGACTTTGTCGGCCATCCGGGTTATCTTTCTTGGGAGAATGTTGAAGAAATTAACGGTTCGGGGTTGGTCAATTTTGGTAGCCACACCCTTTCCCATTCCCGCCTGACCGGCCTTTCCCTTCCCGACCTTGTCCGTGAGTTGACTGCCAGCAAAAGGCTTCTCTCTGCCCGCCTTGGCTATCCGGTCAATTCTATTGCCTATCCGTTTGGTGCCCACAATCGTCAGGTTGTCGACCTTACCCGCAAAAGCGGCTATTCGCTTGCTCTTGGCACCGGCTACGGCCTGTGTGACCTTCAGGATTCGGTTTTACCCAGAATCAGAATTAACGGTCACGACGGTCTGTCTGTTTTTGCCGCCAAACTGACCGGTGAGGTTTTTTAGCTGTCTTTAGGCCAGCCTTTTTGGAACATAATCGCCGCTGATTTTTTCAAACTTGTCGCCAATATTTGTCTGCCGGTAGAGGTCTTCGCCGACTCTTACTTTTTTCTTTTTCCCCTCAAGCGTCTTAAACACCAGCCGGAAAACATGGTTGTCTCCGTCTTCGTCACTTAGGTCTTGCTTTTTTATCACTTCTCCCTGCCATGCCTCGTTCTTCTCCTTCTTGCTTTTTAGGCTAAAAAATATTGTCACCACTACCACCAAAATGATTGTTGAAATCAGTTCAAAAGTTTTGTCCATATGCTTTTATCTTAACCCAATATTAATTTATTTGTTACCTCGTTAATCTTCAATCGAAAGCCTCGTCTTTTTCAGGGCGTGTTTTTTAATGGCGGCGGTTACTTTGGAAAAGTTTTTATCTGTGCAAAACATGTCAATCGGGTATATTCCCAAAAAATTTCTGGAAACATGGATATATTTTTTCTTTTTATCAACTCTGATTGTGCTGGCTTCCCGCCAGGAAATAAATCTTTCTTCTCCGCCCTTGGCGGTCAGCCCTGCGCCGATGGTGGCCGGTGATCGGCCCAATGTTCCCAAGATTATTGCCCAGTTGTGCACCTTGCTGCTAGTCCCCTTAACTGTCTGATATAAACCCTTACCATCCACCGCGTAATCCATCTCAAACCCGCGCCAAAACAGAATAACAAAAACCAGCAAAGTCAAAAAAATAATCAGCGCCACAAATCCTCCGGCAAAATAAATGTCCGGTGTTTGCTGACTGATGTCCACATTTAGGTAAAAACCGCTAATGACAAACAAAAAAGCCAATAATACAACCATAGTTATCAAAAACCCTTTGGCGATATTCCCCCAGATGAAGGCGGAAAAGAGAGGAAGACGGTATCGCCATTCAAGTTTTTCCATCACTTAATTGTATCAAGATATTGTTGTTGCCCCGCATGGATTCGAACCACG
>DCTR01000002.1:13362-16092 GCA_002329385.1 Candidatus Shapirobacteria bacterium UBA1435 | reverse complement strand
CCATGTCGGTGCACAGTTATGGACGGGAGGTGGCAAAAGCGGTAGAAAGATCAAGGGAAACAATTGCCAATTTTTTGGGGGTGGAGGGTCGGGAGATAATTTTTACCTCTTCGGCGACAGAAAGCAATAATATGGTAATAAAGGGTTTGGCTTGGGCAAAGGCAAAAACGGGTGGCCAGATAATGATTTCGGCGGTTGAACACGATTGCGTGAGGGAAAGCGCCAGGTGGTTGGCAAGGCAGGGATGGAAGGTGACGGAACTTCCGGTCGATAGTCTTGGCAGGGTTGACATTAATTTTTTGGAAAAACAGATCAATCAGCAGACGGTTTTGGTGTCGGTAATACATGGAAACAATGAGGTGGGGACCATTCAGGACATAGAAAAAATCGGTAGAATATGCAAAGCACGGGGCTGCCTGTTTCATACCGATGCTGCCCAGAGCTTTGGAAAGATTAAGATTGACGCCAAAAAGATGAATATCGATTTTCTGACGGCTTCGTCGCACAAAATTTACGGCCCAAAAGGGGCGGCGGTTTTGTATATCAAAAGTGGGAATAGACTGGAGCCACTTTTGCATGGGGGTGGACACGAAGAGGGGAGGAGATCGTCGACAGTTAACGTGGCGGCAATTGTGGGGATGGCCAAGGCGGTGGAAATTAGCGAAAGGGTGATGGAGGCAGAAGGTAGAAGAATTAAAGGGCTTAGTCAAAAATTGACGGAAGGAATACTGGCCAGGATTAGGGGGGCAGAGCTAAACGGCGATCCGGTGACGAGGTTGCAAAACAATGTCAACATATCTTTTGAGGCGGTGGAGGGGGAGTCGATACTGATGGAGATGGATGCTGGGGGGGTGGCGGTGTCGACGGGTTCGGCCTGCTCTTCGAACAGTCTGGAGCCGAGCCATGTGCTGACGGCAATGGGTAAATCGGCCAAAAAGGCACACGGTTCAATCAGGTTCAGTCTGGGAAGATGGACAAAAAAAGAGGAAATAGATTATACGTTAACAGTTTTGGAGGCGGCGGTGAAAAAAATAAGAAAAATTTCACCGTTTGAAGTCAAATGATAAATTATTCGAAGAAGGTCCTAAAGCATTTTCGCAATCCGCATAATTTAGGTAAAATTGTTAACGCCGATGGGGTGGGTGAGGTGGGGAACATGGCCTGCGGAGATGTGATGAAGCTTTATGTTAAGGTGGCTGACGACAAAATAACGGAAGTGAAGTTTGAGACTTATGGTTGCGCGGCGGCGATCGCCACCAGCAGTGCCATTACCGATATGGTAAAAGGCAAGAGCCTTGAAGAAGCGATGGCGATGACGGAGGCCGGGGTGATTGATTCTTTGGACGGGCTGCCGCCGGTAAAAATCCATTGTTCGCTTTTGGCGGTGGAGGCCTTAAGGGAGGCGATTTATGATTATATGAAAAGAGAAGGGCGGAAGATACCAAAAGATTTGGAGGAATATCATCGGAGAATAAGCAAACTTGGCAAGTCATCCTAAACGGGTTGGTTGTTATAATCAAAACAACAAGCCCGAATAGCTCAGTTGGTTAGAGCGACTGTTTTGTAAACAGTAGGTCGTCAGTCCGAATCTGACTTCGGGCTCTAAGATGAAAAGAAAAGTAATACTAGTGCTGACCGATACCCTGCCCTGGGGGCACAGGTCGATTGCCAAGGCAATATATGGTTATTTGAAAGAACACGAGAAGGAAGACGGGGTGGAAGTGAAATACGCCGAAGTTAAGGCGGAGACTGGAATTGCCAACGACTTTTATAAGTTTATCTATCGATTTACCCCANNGGAAATGTTTGACAGATTGGCGACGTATAATCAAAAAAACCTGACAAAGACACTCAATTGGGTTAAGCCGGATTTAGTCATTTCCTGCTATTTTTTGCATTCCCATTCGTTGGCAAAGTGGCGGGAGGAAAATAAAAAAAACTTTGGACTGTGGACGGTGGTGGCCGATCCGTGGACATCAAACGTGCTGTCGTTTGTTAAGGGAGCAGACAGACATCTGGTTTACGATGAAGTCGAGGAAAAGGTGGGTTTGAGGTTGGGGGTGGCCAAGGAGAAAATCTTGAAGACTGGCTGGTGGGTAAGAGGGGAAATGTATAAAAAATACGACCGTCAGCAAGTTAGAAAAAAGCTGGGGTTTAATGACGAGCGAAGAGTGATATTTGTCGGTGGCGGCAGTTTGGGGACGAGCTCGTTGGCGCGAATTCTGCCGGTGACGATGATTATCAAGAAAAAGGTGGGGTTTGTGTTTAACACCGGGACAGACAAACTGGCATACAACATGGTTGAAGAATATGTCAGGATTTTTCGGAACCTAAAGGACGGGGGACTGGTGATGATTAAAAATATCGGTTGGATTGACAATATGGCTGAAGTATTGGCCGGGTGTGATTTAGTGATGGGCAAGGCCGGCCCCAACTTCCTATTCGATGTGATGGCGGCCCAAAAGCCGTTTGTGGCGATAACCCATATCGGCGGCCAGGAAGACGGGAATATCGAGCTAATAAAGAAGAAAAAGATCGGCTGGGTGAAGGAAAGGCCGAGGCAAGCGGCTGATTTTCTGCTTAGATATTTGGATGATCCGGAAAAAGCGGAGGGGAAGTTTTTGGAAAACGTTAAAAAGGAAGCAAAATACAACCGGGGGAGCTTGGAGAGGGTGAGGAGGGATGTGAAGGGGTATTTGGAAAAGAAATCCCGCCAAGAGCGAGAGCTTC
>DCTR01000002.1:0-13342 GCA_002329385.1 Candidatus Shapirobacteria bacterium UBA1435 | reverse complement strand
TTAGCTAGAAAAAACACCTTCTCAAAGATCGCCTTTGGCAGGATATATAATTGTACCATGATAAAGGTGCCAAAAAAAGTGGAATACAGCTTGGTGTTCATCAAATTTTTGGCGGATAATAAGGTAGAAAATGTCTCCCTTAAGGAAGTGTCGATGAGGGCGGGTTTGCCGTATAGATTTTTGGCCAAAATAGCGGCAGTTTTAAAAAACGGCGGCATACTGGAAAGCCGCGAGGGCAAAAGCGGCGGCTATTGGTTGGCCAGCGGTTGGGAGGAGAGGAGTTTGTTTGATTTGGTGGCGGTTTTGGGGGAAGACAAGAGGCTGGTAGAGTGTTTGTCGGGAAGATGTGAACTGGTTAGGGGCAGGTGCGCAATGAGATCGATTTGGGTCGAGGTGGAAAAGGGGTTGCGTGAGGGAATGAAAGGAATAAAATTGGGAGAGATTAAAAATTAGTCGAGATCCCAGATGAAAAAAACAAAAATAACCAAAGATAGCTTAATTGGAGAAATATTAAGCGATAAGCCAGAGTTGGCCGATAAATTGGCCGATTATGGCTTCCACTGTTTGGGTTGTCCGATGAGCCGGATGGAGACTTTGGAACAGGCAGCAGAGACGCACGGGATGAATAAGAAAAAAGTGGCAAAACTGATCGACGACCTAAACGGCTAGACGTTTTGGGTTTTGTTTAGACCAAAAAAACCTCCCCGAGACGGGGAGGTTTTAATTGACCTTTGAAAATTTTTAGCGAACAGGGCAGTAGTTGGTCAGCAGGTTATCGATGGCCGAGCAGGGAATGGTTTGCGGTGGCTGGGAAAGGGCGGTGGAAGAGCAGTAGATTCGCTTGTAGTAGTTGATTAAGCTACATGGCACACCGCCAGGGGCGGCGGTTGGGGCGAGGGTGGGGGTGATGTAGGTGGTGGGAATAATGTCGCCGGGATTATAGATATCGTAAACAACACTGGCGGTACACCACTGGCCAATGGCGCGAGCGTTGCAGGTGCCCGAGCCGGAATCGGTAGTATTGCCGCGGAAGGTGGCGGTATTTCTGCCGTTGGCGTTGGCGGTGCCCATCCACATCCAGTGCCAGCGGCCAGCGCTGTCGCGGCTAACGCCATTAAATTGCAGATTGCCGATACCTCTGGTGTTTTCGAGCTTGGTGCAGACCAGGGGAGTGGGGCTGGAGATGTCAAAAACAACCCGTTCGCCGACTCTGGCGGCTCTGGCGGTGGTGATTATGGCAGGACAGGTTGACGATGGCGGCGGGGTGACAGTGGGACGATTGGGGGTGTCGGTTAGCCTGGGGGTTGGGATCGGGACACAGCAGTAGGGAGTTGACGGGTCAGAACAACCCCGCNNTGAACCCCGCTGACCAAGGGAATAATAACCCGGTTGACAGTCGATGGGGGAACAGTTGCCGCCTTGTTGCTGACAAGTTGGGGAGGCAACGGTCGGGATTAATTGCCAGGGAGTGGGAGTTACGGTTGATCTTGCCCAAGGGGTGGGGGTGACAGTTGGTCTTAGAGTCTGGGTGGGCAGGGGAATACAGCAGTAAGGCTGGGTGACACTACAGCCGCTTCGGCCGACATAAATGGCGGCGGTGCCTTTTGGGCAATTACGGGAAGCTTGGCAAAAACCTTTTCGGGATCGACAGAGATTGTTGGCTTGAGCCAAATCCGGGCTGCGGATACCCAATACCCGGGAAGAAGGGTCTAAAAGATAATTGACGACCTGGAAGCTAACTAAAAAGAGAAAAAGGACCAAAAAAGCAGAGAGAAAGAGTCTGAATGTTTTTTGCATGATTTAATAATGGGGCAGAAAAAAGTGGAAATCAAGGGGGAGACGGCGTTAGATGGCCGGGAGAAACAGGCGGAGAAAAAAATTGACGATGGGGGTAATCAGAAGACCGATAAGGGTGCTGTTTCCGAAAGGAAGGAAGAGGAGGATGGCCAGTAGCAGAGGACCGTAGCTTTGGAGGGCGTCTTGCCATTTTAGGTAGCTGTTTTCGGGAAGTAAGTTGACAAAGATGTGAAAGCCGTCAAGCGGCGGGAGGGGAAGGAGATTAAAGACAGCCAAGGTAATGTTGAAGTAAACAAAAAGGTAAAGAAAATAGAGATTGAGGCTACTGATGTGGATAAAAAGGCTGGCGGCGCCGGCAAGAATAAGATTACTGGTCGGTCCGGAAAGGGAGACAATTAGCTCGTCGCGTCGGGGGTGGGAGAAATTGTAGGGGTCAATGGGNNAGGAGAAGCATGATGGTGCCCAGAGGATCAAGATGGGCGAGGGGGTTTAGGGTAAGTCTGCCCTGTTGGCGGGGGGTGGGATCACCCAAGCGGTCGGCGGCCAGGGCGTGGAAAAATTCGTGAATAGTGAGGGCGATAACCAGACAAAGCAAGGAGAGAATATTTGCCATATTTTAAAAGTTTTTTGATTTTGGTATAGTATACCCCATGAGAACATGCAGTTTGTGCGGCAAAGGAACCAAAATCGGCAGAAACAGATCTCATGCCCAAAACCGCACCCAGAGAACCTTTAAGGCAAATGTTCACAAAACGACTTTGTCGGTTGGGGAAGGTAAAATTGAGGGAGTTTTTTGTGCCAAGTGTCTGAAGAGAATGAAGAAAGAGATTGCAGAAACAAAAAACGGCGCTAGTAAATAGAGCCGTTTTTTGATAACGAATTTCAACAAGACTATCTTCTTTTTTTCGCAGTTTTCTTGGCAGCTTTTTTGACAGTTTTCTTGGCGACTTTTTTGACGGTTTTTTTTGCTTTTTTAGCGCAGGCCATGTTTTTTTACCTCCTTTTAATTAATTAAAAAGAAGTTGCAAAGACTTGTCAACTATTCAGATTTGATACGATGATGATATTTCTTGCCATGATACGACTTTTTTGCCTTCTATTTGGACAAGATCGGGGACGATTTTTTGGTTAATTAGCCGGGCGGAAAAGATTTTGAGGCGGAGTTTTTGTTGTTTTTGGTTGGAGACATAGGTCCAGGCGATTGGCCAGGGGTTGAGGGCGCGGATAAAGCGTTCAATTTTTTCGGGTGGCCAGTTCCAGTCGATTTGGGCGGTTTCTTTGGTAAATTTTGGATAATATGACTTTTGGGAGTGGAGTTGAGGGGTGAGAACGGGAGAAGGGGCAAGGTAGGAGGAGAGGATTTGGGAAAGATGCGAAGAGGCGAGGGAAAAGGCCTTTTGGTAGAGGCTGTTGGCGGTTTCGTTGGCAGAAATAGGGAAAGGAATTTGACGGATAATGGGGCCGTGATCGGGCAGGGAATCGATTTGAAAAAAGGTGATTGCGGAGGTGGTTTCGCCGTTTATTATTTGCCAGGGGCCGGGAGTGGCACCACGATATTTGGGGAGAGGAGAGGGGTGGATGTTAACGATTTTGTAAACCGGGACATCAATCAGTTCTTGGGTAAAGAACGGAGGACCGAAGGCAACCACCAAGCCAAGGTCGGGCTTGAGTTGGGAAAAAAGGCGGGTAAAGTTTTGGTCAAAAACGTCGGTTTGGATAAGGTTGAGATGATGTTTTTGGGCAAAATCGGCGACGGGGTTTGGGGTTATGGTTTGCTGGCGACCGACCGGTTTGTCGGGTTTGGTGACGACGCCGACAAGGCGATATTGGGGCAGGGAAAGTAGCTTGGCTAAAACCGGCAGGGAATATGGGGAGGATCCAAAAAAGACAATAGAGGTCATTGGTCAGATTATACTCGACGGATGGGTTGTTTGGTAGAATAGGCAATGATGAGAAATATAGTTACCTATCCAAACAAAGTGTTGAGGAGAAAGGCGGTGGCGGTAGAAAGAGTTGACGGCAGTTTACAAAGACTTTGTGAGGTGCTGACGTTGAGTTTGGAAAATAGCGAAGCGGGGGCAGGGTTGGCGGCAAATCAGATCGGCGGCCAATTGAGAGCGGTGGCGATAAAGGAGTGGAATTCAAAACGGGTAAAGGTATTGGTCAACCCTGAAGTGGTAAAAACATTCGGAGAGAAGGCATTCATTAAGATGGCAAACAAATCGGTTAAAAGTGATGATTTTTTGGAAGGATGTTTGTCGGTCCCGGGGTTTTTTGGCACGGTAAGACGGTTTTTGAAAATCGGAGTAGCCTGGCAGGAGGTTGAGGGGGGACGATTGATTGATAAGGAAGCGGAATATGAGGGATTTGAGGCGGTGGTTTTGCAGCACGAGATTGATCATCTTGACGGGGTGCTGTTTATCGATCGGGTAAAAAAAGACGGTGGTAAGTTTTATAAACAGGTAGGCGAGGAAATGGTGGAGTGGAAAATCGAGGAGATATTGGAAGAGGAGAAGGTTAGTTTTGAGAGGAAATCTGATCGATAAAAGATTTGGCTTGGGCATTGTTGGGTGCGATAGTAAGCACCTGCTGAAAATATTGTTTGGCTTGCCGATAGTCTTTGGACAGGAAGGCCTGGCGGCCAAGTTCAAAATAGGCGTGATCGTAGTTTGGTTTGAGCGAGACTGCCTGTTGATAGTTGGCAATGGCTAGGTCGGTTTGACCGGCCATTTCGTAAACTTTGGCTAAAACATAAAAGCTCTTGGCGTCAGTGGGGGCGAGGGCCGTTGCTTGCCGGATGACGTTAATAGCCGTTTGGTAGTATTGCTTGTCGGCGGTGGCCAGATAAAGATAAACTTGGGCAGTTTGTTTGAGCAGATTGACGTCGTAGGGGTGGTGACGGAGGAGATAGTCGAGGTTTTTGAGGGCGACTTTGGCATATTTTTCGGTTTGGATGGAGTCGTTTTTTTCCTGATAATATAAGGCAATTTTTGCCGAGAGGTCGGAGTGACGGATAAGATAGAGTGGTTCGTCGGGACGGAGATTTAGCGCCGAATTGATGGCAGATAACGAAGGGAGGTATTGTTGGCTGTCTTCGAGTTGTTGGCTTTGGGAATAGAGAATGTCGGCCAAATAGTAGCCGATAACGGTCTTTTGGGAGAAGACCAGAAGAGCCAGGATCAGTAGAAATTTGGTGAGGCCGGGGCGGGACGGTTTTGACAGGGAAGGAGGAGGAGGGGAGAGAAAGGCAGGAAGAAGGTAGAAAAACAGCGAGGTGACGACGACGGAAAAACCGGCAAAGTTGATGACTATGGAGCCGAGGAGGGCGGTAAGAATCGGGATGGCATAAAAGTCTTGGGTGCGGATAAGACGGAGGCAATAGATAATGGCAAGAATTATAAGCACAAGATAGCTGGTAAGACCAAAGATGCCGGTGGTGGCGAGGAAATTAATAAATTCATTGTGGGCTTTATTGTAGAGAAAATCCCACTCGGAGGTGAGATTGTGGGAGGAGGGTCTGGTCCAGTAATAGCTATGGGCAAAGGTTTCGACACCGGTGCCAAAGAGGGGGTGTTTTTTCCATAGATCAATAGCACCTTGCCAGACAATCTTGCGGATATCCTGTGAGGGGGTAATAAGAATTGTTTGGTTGGGGAGATCGGCTGATGAGGGGGGTAGGGCATTGGGCTGGCGAAGAAGGCGGGATTTGACCGGGCTATTGATGGTCAGGGTGAGTAGGGAAAAGGCGATGGCGATTGAGGCGGGGGGGGCAAGGTGGNNGGCCGGGGGAGGGTAATCAGGTGAAGAAAGATGGTGGAGACGGTAACAACAAATGCGGCGAAAAAACCAGATTGCGATTTGGTAAAAAGCAGACAAAGAAAGAAGAGGAGGGAGAGGAGAAAGTAGGGCAGGTGGGAATGTTTGGTCCGAAGAAAGCCAAAAACGGAGAAGGGCAAAAGAAGACAGAGATAGGCGGCCAGCCAGTTGGGCTGACCAAAAGAGGCAAAAACCCGGTTTTGAACGTCCTGGACCCAAAATGATTTGTCGATGCCAAAATGCTCGAGGATGCCGAAGACGGCAACAAGGAGGCCGGAGAATAGCGAGATAGTAATGATCCGGTTTTTTAGGGGTGGATCGAGGTGGACGGAAAGAACAAAATAAAGCAGAATATAGGTAGCGGTGGGAAGCAGTCCGCCATTTAGTCGCGAATAGTAGCCAAAAATTGAGGTGTATTTGTCGATAGAGAAAAGAGTGGAGACGACTTGAGAAAGAAGAAATATTATCAGCGGCCAGGTGAGGAAAGTTGGTCTGAACAATGGACATTGGTTGGTTAGAGCCAAATACAGATGGGTGGAAAAAATAAGCAGAGAAATGAAATAAACAAAATACATTTTTGGCAGTTCAAAGAGTTCCGAATTTAGGGGGGTAAAGACTAAGGGGGTAACGAAAAATAGCAACAGGTAGAGAAAATGGATTATCTTTTTCATAGAGGCGGTGGGTAATAGTAGTATATAAAGCGGAATTATGTTTAGCGAGGGTAGTTTTTTGGAACAAAACGCAGGGCTGTTGGTATACTTAGGCAGTGAAAATTTTTGCTGATCTTGGTCATAAAATGGATGGGTTGTTGTCGAATTTTGGTTGGGATATCGGGGTGGATTTAGGTAGCACCAATATCGTGATTGGCTTAAAGAACCGGGGGATAATAGTCGACGAGCCAAACATGGTGGCCAGGCTAAAAAAAAGAAGATGGACAGGAATGTCGGCACCAAAACAGGAGATGGGGGCGGTAATTGCCTATGGATATAAAGCCAAAGAAATATACAACCGCGAGCCGAGGCAGGTGGAAGTGATCAGCCCGTTAAGACGAGGGATAATCGCCGATTTGGAGGCGGCGGAGACATTGGTGTCGTATTACATGAAAATGGTTTATGAAATTCCATCCAGATATCCAAAGATTTACCGGTCGAGGATATTGGTGGGGGTGCCGGCGGTAATCAACGATGTCCAAAAGCGGGCAGTGAGGACGATTTTTGCCAAAGTGGGGGCGAGAGAGGTAATATTGGTAGAACAGGCAATTTTGGCGGCAGTCGGGTTGGGATTGCCGATGGACAGGTCGACGGCGGTAATGGTGGTTGATGTTGGCGGAGGGAAGACGGAGGTAAACGTGGTCTCGCTGGGCGGAGTGGTGGTAGGGAGGGGGGTGGAGTCGGCCAGTGAGGATTGGGATGTGGCCATAGCAAATTATGTGAAGATGAAGTATGGATTGTTGATTGGCAAAAGGACGGCGGAAAAAATAAAAACAGAGATTGGTAACGTGTCTCTAAAAAACCTTAAGGACTCGCGAAACATGGTAATCCGGGGTAGGGATCTGGAGAGCGGCCTACCAAAAAGTATTAAGATGGAGGAAGAGGAAGTGAGAGAGGCAATCGGGTTGGAGGTGTCGAGGGTGGCGAAGGCGGTGGCCCAGGTATTGGATGAAACACCGCCGGAACTAATGGAGGATATCGTGAAGAGGGGAATAGTGTTGGTGGGCAACGGGGCAAAATTAAAAGGGCTGGCGGAATCGATTGAAGGGGAGGTGGGGATTACGACACTGGTGGCCGACGAACCAGGCTTACAGGTGATTGGCGGCATACTGGAGGCGATGCAAAATAAGGAAGTGTTTCAGCTGATTAAAAAGGTGGCGGAGATGCGATGAGAGGAGAGGAAAAACACTGGATTTACTGGTTACTAGCCTGGGGAATGGTGGCAAGTTTGGGAATATTGGCGGTAAGGGTGTTTAAGTTGGCGGTGATCGAGCATGGTTATTACAGCGCATTGGCAAGGGAAAACCGGATATACGAGGGGGTGATACCGGCAGGCAGAGGGGAGATAACTGACAGAAAGGGAAGGGTGGTGGCGAGAAGCGTATATCAGTATTTCAAAAAAAATGGGGATTCAAAAATATATCAAGGATCGGGCGAATTTGAGGGATACAAGTTTGAAGGGAAGGATTTGGCCTATGAACTTAAGAGACAATACCCATACGCAGAGGCGATGGGATTACTGACGGGTTATGTGAGTATGGTTAGTCAGGCGGATTTAAAGGAAGAACCGCGGTGTGAGGAAAAACTTAATCTACTTGATGTGGTGGGGAGAAGCGGGGTGGAGGGTTATTTTGATTGCCAACTAAGAGGCAAGGATGGTAAGAGATTGATTGAGGTGGATGCCAGGGGTAAATATGTGAGGGAGCTTGGCAGGGAGGAGCCGGGTGTCGGCGGCGGGTTGCAACTGTCGATTGACGCCTTTTGGCAAGAAAAGATCTATAAATTAATTGAAGAGAAAAGGGCGGTGGTAATTTTGAGTGTGCCAAAGACGGGGGAGATATTGGCGATGGTTTCGTCGCCGTCGTTTGATCCAAACGTTTTTAGTTATGAGCCGGATTCAGCCAAGGTCGAAGGCTATTTGAAGGATAATGAAAACCTGCCGCTTTTGAATCGAGCAGTGGCGGCCCGTTACCACCCGGGTTCGGTGTTTAAAATAGTGGTGGCGATGGCAGGATTGGAGAGTCGGACAATAGACAGCCAAACACTGATCGAGGACACTGGAGTGATTAAAATCGGAGATTATAGTTACAATAATTGGCTGTGGACAAAAAGGGGCGCGACAGACGGGATGGTGGATGTGGTAAAGGCGCTGAAAAGATCAAACGACATATTTTTTTATAAGCTAGGGGAGTTGACCGGGGTGGAAAAAATAGACCATTGGGCAAGGGTGTTTGGATTCGGGGCGAGGACCGGAGTGGAACTTTGGGGAGAGGTGGAAGGAATCGTGCCAAACGAAAAATGGAAAATGGCGACTAAGGGAGAGAAGTGGTATTTGGGCAACACATACCATCTGGCGATTGGTCAGGGCGATCTGAGTGTTACCCCGCTACAGGTTAATCAGATGACCAATATAGTGGCAAGCGGAGGGGTGAAATGCGAGATGAGCCTGATTAAAGGCGGATCAAAAAGGTGTAAAAATCTGGGTATTGACCCAAAGAATTTACAATTAGTGATTGAGGGGATGGAACAGGCGTGCCGGGAGGGGGGGACGGCTTGGCCATTATTTAACTTCAAAACAAAACTGGCGTGTAAGACGGGAACGGCGGAGGTGGGGGACGGGAGTAAGGATACTCATGCCTGGTTGACGGCGTTTGCTCCGGCAGAAGACCCGCAGGTATCAATTACGGTTTTGGTCGAAAGGGGTGGAGAGGGGAGTGACGAGGCGGCGCCGATTGTTGGCGATATACTGAAGGAGTGGCTTGAGGAGCCAAATACAGTAGTTCCCAGATATGATCCGACAATAACCCCAAAAAATAGGGGCTAGTCGAAACAAAGGACATGATATTTGATGAACTAGAATATTTTGCAAGAAAGAGGCTAAAAAGACTAAAGGTGGTGGTGTGGGAATGTACTAAAAAATGCAATCTAAATTGCAGACATTGTTATTTGAGGAAGAACAACAAAGGAAGAGAGTTAGGTACAGAGATAGTTAAAGATGTTTTCCAAAGCCTAAAGACGAGAGGCGTTAAAGGATTAACGGTGGCAATAACCGGAGGTGAGCCTTTATTAAGAGAGGATATTTGGCAAATACTCCACCACATTAACAATTTGGGTTATAGCTGGACGATGGTGACAAACGGGACACTGATTGATCGGGAGGTAGCCAGCAGGATTGTTGGCGCCAACCCAAAACTTATTGCCGTAAGCATTGACGGTTCAAAACCGAGCCATGATTGGTTGAGAGGTGAAGGTAGTTGGGATTTGACAAAGAGGGGGTTAGAGAATTTGTTGGCAACGGGATATGAAAAGGATAAATTAATGATAAAAACCTTAGTGTCTAATCAAAACATTAGTGGACTAAGGCGTTTTGGTGAATCTATAAAAAAGACGGGTATAAAGTCGTGGCACTGGTTGACGGCAATAAATTTTGCCAACAATCGAGGGGTAAAAGATTTATTTTTAGATGCAAAGAAGAAGAAAGAAATTGACGGATTGGCGAAAGCAATCAGCAGAGAGCTTGACCTGGAGATCGTGATTAATGAAGGTAAGGGGTTTTGTGTGGCCGGAATCGAATCATTGGCAATATTGTCAGACGGGGCGGTGGTGCCTTGTGTCAATTCGCGACGGAGAGGCCAGTTGGTTCAAGGTAATGTATTGACTGATGATATTTGGTATATTTGGGATAAGGGGTTTAAAATAAACAGAGAAGCTAGCTATTATGGTTGCAAAATTCATTAAATTAATAAAGCGTTTTTTTTGGGGTTGGGTATTGTTGATGAGTTGTCCAGCAGAAACGGCATTCGGTACTAATTTTCAGACAGCGGGGATTGCGCCACCTTTACCTCGCAAGGTATTGTGGTGGCATAGAATATTGGGAGTGGGTTGGGAAGTGGTTAGGAGCGTATTTTTCCCGATAACTTTGCTCTTTTTATTATTAATAACAATATTAATTAGACGAAAGGGCAAAAACGTAATTGGAAAAGGAATTCCGGGGATATTGTTTATAGGAATCGTATTTTGGCTGGTGGTTGTCCTGATTGAATTATGGGTTATTAAGTGAGCAATGGCTTGATTTGGGAAGTGGCGAGCGTACAAAGGAAAATTTATTGTTTAGGAAATAGGGATTTGCTAAAGGAAGAAAAACTGGTCGCGGTGGTAGGCAGTCGGCAGATGAGTGATTACGGAAAATATGCGGTTAAATGTTTTGTGCCAAAATTAGTTCGGGCGGGTTTGGTGATCGTTTCGGGCATGGCCTTGGGGGTGGATTCGTTTAGCCAGGAAGTGTGTTTGAATTGTGGAGGGAAGACCATCGCGGTTTTGGCGAGTGGGGTTGACGTGCCGAGCCCAAAATCAAACGAGTGGTTGTATTATCGGATTCTAAAAGAAGGAGGGCTGATAATATCGGAATATCCGAACGGGACAAGACCTGATAAAGATAAATTTTTGGAAAGAGATGCGGTAATGGCGGGATTGGGTTTGGGGGTATTGGTGATTGAGGGAAGGGAAAGAAGCGGAACAAGGGTAATAGCCAGGTTGGCGGCAGAACAAGGGAGAGAGGTGTGGGCGGTGCCGGGGAGGATCGACCAAGAGGGGTCGTGGACGCCAAATTATTTGATTAAAAACGGGGCTGGACTGGTGACGAAGGCGGAAGACATATTGGCCGACTTAGGGGAGGGTTGGAGATAATAACGGCCAGAAGGTTGGGTTGACAGAGGTGCTAAGATAGTTGACAATGGCTAATATGCAAAAAAAGCTACTGGTGGTGGAGTCGCCGACAAAGGCGAGAACGATTGACAGATATTTGGGTGGCCAGGGTTACGAGGTGGTGGCAACTGTGGGACATTTGAGGGATCTGCCAAAAAGTAAAATGGGGGTTGATCTGGATAAGGATTTTGAGGTGCAGTATGTGGTGGACGCGGAGAAAAACAAAATAGTCAGCCAATTGAAAAAAATGGCCAAGGGGGCAGATGAGGTGTATTTGGCAACGGACCCCGACAGGGAAGGTGAGGCGATTTCGTGGCATGTGGCGTGGTTGCTTGGGGAGGACGGCGGCCAAAAGAAAACGTCAGGCTATAAGAGAATTTCTTTTCATGAGATTACCAAAGAGGCAATCGAAGAGGCGCTGGAGCACCCGAGGGCGATAGATATGGATCTGGTTAACGCCCAGCAGGCCAGGCGGGTTCTTGATCGGGTAGTGGGCTATTCATTGTCGCCGGTGTTATGGAGAAAGGTAAGAAAGGGTTTGTCGGCGGGCAGGGTGCAGTCGGTGGCAGTCAGGCTGATTTGCGAACGGGAAAAAGAGATCGCTAGTTTTAAGGCAGAAAAGTATTTCAAGGTGACGGCAGTGCTGATCAAAGAAGGCCAGGAGTTTTTGGCGGATTTGGTAAAGGTGGATGGCAAGAGGTTTACGGTCGAAGAAAAATTGAAGTTGTTTGACGGTGTTTATGGTTATAGCAAAAGCCTGTTTGAGAAAAACGAGCAAGTCGAGGAGTTTATTAAGAGGTTGGGGAGAGAGTTTACGGTAGAGAAGGTGTCGGGAAAAGAAATCAGCCGAACACCCTTGCCGGCTTATACAACTTCAAAATTACAACAGGCGGCAGCCCGAAGAATGGGCTGGTCGGGTAAACAGACGATGAGTGTAGCCCAAAGACTTTATGAGAAAGGCCTGATTACCTATCACCGGACCGATTCGGTTTATCTGGCGGATAAGGCGATTAAAGATTTTAGGGAATTTATCGGTAAGAAATACGGCAGTGAATATGTAGCGGCGAAGGTGAGGGTGTATAGAAATAAAGCTAAAAATGCCCAGGAAGCCCATGAGGCAATTAGGCCGACAAGCGCGGAAAGGATGGTGTTGGATGATGGGGATTCGAGAGAAAAGAGATTGTATGAAATGATTTGGAAACGGGCAGTGGCCACCCAGGCGGCGGTGGCGAGGATGGAAAGCACGACGGCGGTGTTTATAAATGACGGCGGGTTATTTCAATCCAAGGGAGTCAGAATGCTGTTTGACGGATTTTTAAAGATTACCCGAGAGAAACACGAAGATCAACTGTTGCCAAAATTGAAGGAGGGAGAGGCGGTGGGCTCCAAGAAGGTAAACTACGAGGAGGTCAGCACCAATCCGCCACCGAGGTATAGCGAGGCTTCGTTGGTGTCGTCATTGGAAAAGCAGGGAATCGGTCGGCCAAGCACCTACGCGCCGATTATTTCGACCATCCAGCAGAGGCAGTATGTGGAGAAGGAAGACGGTCGATTTAGGCCGACGAGCTTGGGGGTGGCGACCAATGAGTTTTTGGTGAAGAACTTTGAAAGCATATTGTCGTTGCCGTTTACGGCAGAGATGGAAGGAGACTTGGATAAAGTGTCTTTGGGCAAACTGGAATGGAGGGAGATGATGAAAAGGTTTTGGCGGGGGTTTGAAGTTCAGGTCAAAGAAGTGGAAAAGAATGCCGCGAGGGTGAAGGTGGAGGCGGAGAGCTTGGGGGAAAAGTGTCCCCAATGTCAGGAGGGGGATTTGGTGGTCAGGGTGGGAAGATTTGGAAAATTTGTGGCTTGCAGCAGGTTTCCGGAGTGTAAGTATTCGAGACAACTGAAAGAGGTGGCGGGGTTTAAATGCCCGGAGTGTGGGGCGGAGGGAGTGGTAAAGAGAACAAAAACCGGCAGACGGTTTTTTGGGTGTTCGAATTATCCGAAATGTAAGTGGGCAGGGTGGAAGAAACCGGCTTAACGGGGCGGCGGGGATAAACGACGGCGAGAAACTTCGGCGAGAAACTCGATTCTGGCGCGCTTGGCGGAAGCGGGGGAGCGGGGAACCGGCTGCTGGCCAAGATCCTGAAGAAATGAAACCAAATGATCGGTGTTTGGGGGAGTATCGCTTATGACCCGATTTAACGGCGGACAAAGACGACAAGCAATGTCGATAGCGGTAGTAATAAGTTTTTCTTTAAGTGCCTGGCTCATCTGGTTTATCGGAAGCTGGGGGTGGCTGGTTGGCGGGAGGCTGGGCGGGTTGGGGA
>DCTR01000029.1:5462-11910 GCA_002329385.1 Candidatus Shapirobacteria bacterium UBA1435 | reverse complement strand
CCCCACCGCCAATGCCGTATCGGTAAACACCACCGGCACTGCCCCCCAAGCACCGTTGGCACTCAAATCCATTACCGGAGAAATATAGGTGCCACCACTAACGTATCTGTCAACCGCCTCGCTTCCAGCCTCATGGCTCATCAGTCCCGACCAATACAATTGCCCCACCTCGTCTGCCGACAGCGCCGCATTATATATCCTCAAATCCGAAACCANNCCCCCCACCGGCGACCCGGCAATCGTCATATTGCTTCCATTCCAGCTTGTCGGCATCACCGCCGAACTTATCGTCGTCCCCTGGCTGACATTGTTAACATAAAATCGCATATCATTGGTATTCCACACCAAAACCACATGCCGCCACGCCTCACTTTGGCTAAACAAACCAGCCACACTAATCGAATAACTTGTCCCACTGTTGTTTGTCAGGTCAAATCTGGTATTCCAGGGACCCCCACCCTGGTTCAAAGCCAAACTCCCGTTTCCCGAACCAACACTGAAAACCGAATATCCGGAATTTGTTACCGCATGGTTTCTCACCTTTAGCCAAAAACTGGCAGTCCCGCTCGTCGGCAATGCATTGCCCGAAACCGGATAAATCAAGCTGGTTCGTTGTCTGTTGCTGATACTATTATTCGCCTCTCCAAGCCATGAATATCCAACCCCCAAAGACCCCTCAACAAATGACGTTGCCCCATAATTATGGGAGCCAACCGGCTGCCTCTCCAATTGCACCCCATCCACATAAACCGTCCTGCCCGCCTTCACCTGTAACCCATACGCCTTGGTGTCGGCCACCCCCGACATCGACCACCCGGAAAGTTTCCACCAGCCGCCACCGCTGTCGGTATATGTTGTCCCGATTGACGAATTACCAATCGCCAACGCCGCCACACTCGGGCTGATTGTTCCCCCGACATTACCCGAAGTCGCATCGTAAACATAAGCAGACAATGTATAATTCCCCAAACTGTTTCCTACATTTAAATTAACCGCATACTCGTCCCCCGCCCCACCCGAATTCACCAGCCTCACCGATTTGCTGCCGAATTTGTAATACGGCGCCGTCGTGTTCTCTGTTGCCGCCAAAGAAACAAAATTGGTAATTGTCCCGTCATACTGATTTGCCCCTGCTAAATCCGACCCGAAATACGCCGTCGTCGGCACCGTCGAAAACCCCACCACTCCCGTCCCCGATGCCACCAGGCTTCCTCCCACCTTCAAAGTCAACGCCCCCGTATTCCCCGCCCCCACGCTGTAAGCAATTTCCATCGGATAGCTGGTTCCGGCATTTAATGTCGGATTTGTCCAGCCGGCATTCACCGTTGTCCCGTTAAATATTCCCTGCAAATTCAAAGTCGTTCCGGTTTTATAAAGTTTAACCGTGTTGCTCGTTCCCCCATCCAAAGTGACTATTACCGGCGCCGTGCTGCCAAAACTTGCCCCGATATCAAAATTATGTCTTGGCGTAAAAATAAATTTCGCCGTCCCCGCTGTTGTCAGCCAATCGGTTATTGGTTGGGTTAAGGTATCCAAACCGTCCACCCTCAACCCGCTGGTTTCAACGCTGTTTACCTGACTAGCCGGTGTTACCGTTAAAGACACATCCGACAGTTTAAATACATAAAAATCATCGAAATCCGTCCTTACTCCTCCGCTTNNAATAAAAACCGGTCGAGTCAAAAGACCGTCCGATTTTAAAATATCTTTTCCAGCTGGTAGGCGAATTTTCCGCAGGAAACGAAAACCCGTAAGCATTACCATCTGAAAAATTGCAATAGGAAGTTTGGGCGCAAATCCTCGGATGCCAAGATGCCGCCGCATAAGAAGGCCATGTGTAACTTCCATAATCGTATTTATAAAAACCCAAATTGTAATAACCGGCAGACTTGGATATCAACACTCCGATACCCTCATACCAAGAACTCGGAGTTGTTGGATACAACTGAAATGAACTATTCCCACTGTAAGAATTAGAACTCTGAACGCTATCACCAGACTCCAACCCGGAATTGACCCAACCGGAAGGCAAAAAATATCCGCTTGAAGTCGACCCGATCTCCAAGGACGGGTTATCGACAATGTTTACCAATAGTTCCACCTGATGCCAATACACCGTTCCGCTGGCTTGGGTATTCAAAAGCCTCGCCTCAATACTCGTACAATCCGCCGCCGACCCATACCTAGCCGTTGTCGGCAGCTCAAAAGTAAACACAAACGTATCCGGCGCCGTCCTCCCACTGCCCACTGTTCCCGTCATCTGGGTGATTTCCGCATTATTGGTTTTGTCCCAAATCTGGATTTTTGGAATCGAAGTGCCGTCTGAATTGGCCAAAGCCCTCACCACATAATTTTGCCCCGCCGTCAAACCGCTTAAGGTGTAACCGATTCCCTGATTTGCCGTCGTGCTTGTCCACTTATAACCCCCGGCAAATATCTTGTCTCCACTTGCCTGGTTTTCCACTGTCGTGCTCACCCCTCCCGCCGAATTTATCGCCACCCCCATCAGCGTCCAGATCGAACTTTTAGACGAATCATAACCAAAAGCCGTCGTCCCTTCCCCGGCTCCTTTCCAGCTTGCCGCTCCCGTATACCACGAACCATCGTCTATCTCCTGATTATAAACTTCCGTCTGTCCCACATCCATGGTCAACGCCGCCGCCGACGCCCCACCGTAACTCATTACCGTCCCGTAAATAACGCTGTTCGCACTGGTCCCGACGTTTATCGCGTATTCGGTCCCGCTTATTCCCTTGGCACTTATTCCCACCCCCACCGGACTGGTCTGGTTAACCCCCGAAAAATTCGCCGCTCCCGTCAGCACCACATCCGCCGTCGCCGACATTGTCACCACCACATTATTTGTCCCCGTATCCGGCGCCACCATATACCACAAATCGCTATAAATTCCCGATTGCGACATCGTCCCGATTTTTGTCAACGCATCACCGTTATACGTCACACTGCTCACACTTCTCGACATCGCGTCGTAATAGTTAACCGACACCACCAAAAACCGGTTATCCCCGCTGCCCACCGTATGCCCCCAAGTCACCATTGTCGTTGCCACCCCGCTGGCCGACGATCCTGCCCCGAATACCGGCGCCCCCGCTGCCGACAAATCCGCCCACCCGTCGGCCGTATAACTTGAACCCATCATAAACCCGCCAGTTTTGGTCGTCCCCACATACAGCGCGTTCGAGGCATGCGGATGGCTCCACGCCTGTCCGGTGGTGCCAATCCCTCCCACCGAGGCGTTTGTCGGTAAAGCAAACACCACGTCCCAGCTTCCCGTCACCAGTGTCGGGTCCCTTCCCGCCCCGGCGTTATAAATCTGGTTGATCTCATCCCCGTTACCGACGTTAATTCCATATTCCCCATCCCACAATGGCCGCCTGTAAATCGTCAGGCCCTCAATAATCGCATTCGCCGCCGCCGCAGAAAATTCTGACTTACCTAAATAAAATGAAACATCAGGACCCCCAGCACTTCCTGAAGCCGTATTACTAAAAACATGACTATCGCCAATAGACAATGAAACGCGATTTGTTCCATTAAGACCATTGTCCGCATCCCACCGTCCCACCACCAAATAAGTAGTCCCTGCAACCCAACCGGACACATCCACACTCGCACTATACCCTTGAGCTTTAAAAACTAAATTACCCGTTGAACTCTTAACCATAGAAAATCGAGCACTTGCAATTTCCTGGTACAGACTATGACTATAGCCATCATTTCCATTCCACTCCGGAGTTATCCAAAAAACCAACGAACCTTGATTTCTATCATAATTGGCATAAAAACCAAGATCAGTGACTACCGCAGACCCTCTCGAGATTTCGATCGAATCAATCGAGCTCCCATCCATTTTTCCCTGCACCACCACCCCCGCCGCAAACGGCCCGGCTGAATTCCTTTTGGCCATCGCCGCCGTAAACGTGGTCACTCCCGTCCCAAAATTAAAATATGGCAGCGACCAGCCCAAATTGTAGGTGCTGTGTTCAAACGACGGGTTTGGCACAAAATTAGTCGTCCCCTCCTCCAGCATTATTCCCCCGTGTCCGGCATACGACTGGACGCTTAAATACCCACTATCCGACGAGCCTGAATCCACCCCCACCAGTCCCCCCACGTATTTAGCCCCGCTGATTGCCCCATGGTTTCCATTCCCCGAAGCGTCATAAGCTCGCCCCGATGTCCATGATGGGTCGCCGTTTTCGTCAAAATGAAAAAGTAGTTTGGTGTTGCTGTCAGCCGCAAACGGTGCTGTTTGTGGATTAAAATCACTGGTATAACGTGCCGTATCCGAAATCCTCAATTCGTCGATCACCCCATTCCAAAAAGAACCGCCGTTGTAATTTCCGACAAACAAGCCCCCGGTATTATTGTAATTTATCGNNACGCTCCCGTGTATCCAGACACATCTCCGCCAACTCCATCAACATAAACCTTCAGATTGCTCCCATCGTATACACACGCCACATGGTGAAACGACCCCCCCGACAACGCTTTCGTCGCACTGACATATCCACCTGTTTTACCGATTAAGCATTGAGCCGATCCTGCATTGTATCTAAGATAATAACCGTTACCGTCTCCAGAATAAACTTCAGGGTTCTCCATCTGAATGATCTTTTGGCCATTCTGTAAATTCCTCCCGTTAACCCAAGCCTCTATCGTCAGATTACCCGTCGGCCTCAGGGAAACCGGCGAGGCTACGTTTACCGTATCGTTACTCCCGTCAAAACTCAACGCGCTCTTCTGCCCCGAAAACCTGATCGCCCCGGTNNCCCGCCACCACCGCCCCCGTTGACCCCAAAAACGGCGCCACAAAAGTCGCCGTCGCTGATCCGATGTTATAGCCGGCACTATTTCCCGGATTGCTGGCTCCCACATTGCCGTAATATAAGTAATAGTTGGCATCGCTCTCTGTCACTCCGATCCCGGCCTGTAGCGGAAAACTAATGGTCGCCACATTGGTCTGCCCCACCGCCTGGCTCACCGTCCGGCTGACTTCCGTATGGGTGTTGCCCACGCTGTAAATCACTCTTAAATCGTCCAGATCCGATTGTAGTTTTGTTGTTCCCAACCCCAAAGTCGCCAGATCCGCCGCCACTTGCGCAGTCATGTTGGTCGCCACCGACGAGCTTCCCAGGTTTTTTACTGTAATTTGTTTTTTGAACTTCCAATCGGTACTCCACCAGCTTGAATTCTTTGTCAATTTTATTTCCGTCCCCTCCACCGTCACCAATCCGCCGTTATCGTCATAACCGGTAGCGTTAAACGCCGTATCTGTTGGCATTATTTTTGTCGATTCCGACAGCGCCAGCACCCTTTTTATTTCCGTCCACCTGTTTCCCGCCNNCCCGCCACCCCCGCCATCCAAAAACACCAAACCAATACCAGTCGCCGATTTTTTATCACCTGTTTCCATTTAATACTTACCGTCAAAAAATATCAATATGCCGCAATATATCAAAAATTCTTGCTGTGGAAATTTTTTTTGCCAAAGCCACCATCCCTCTCCCGTCCCAAAGCCGTTTTCCAACCTAAATCCGACCCTATAGAAAACCGTTAAAGCCATCAAAATATCTCAAAACTACTCTCCTCTGCTCTCCCCCTCTTCCTTGCTCTCCAGCGCCTTTCTCAAGTTCTCCTCATATCCTCCCACTCCCTCTTCAGTCTCATACTCTTCCGTCCTAAACGACCCGAATATTATTCTGCCTCCCGCCCCCCTCACAAAAAACCTGCCTCTCTCCTGCCTTGGCGTCGCTACCTCCGGCTTTGGCACCGGCCGTCTGCCCTTGGGCAAAACCACTTCCTCGCCGTTTGGTCCCAAAAGTTTTCCTCCTTCCGCCCTTTTTATCTCCTTCATCAGCCAATTTTACCAAAACCCATCCCATGGTCGCCAACTCCCCTCCCACAGTTCTTCTCCCCTGCTTTATACTAATCACATGCGCCTTCCGCCGCCGGCATCCATCGCCTTCCTCCTCTCCGGTTTTTGCCTTGGCTCGCTTTTGACCTATATCCTCACCCCTCCCGCCGACCCCACCCTTACCCAATCCCGTCTCCCGCCTTCCGACTACCGCTTTATCAACCCCCTTCTCGAATGCGACACCGCCTACCCCCTCAATTCCCACCACAATCTCTCCCGTCTCCGCGACCAGATCGAAACCTATATCGAAAAAGAACAATCGCAAAACCGCCTTTCTTTTGCCTCCGTCTATTACCGCGACCTTAACAACGGCCCGTGGTTTGGCATCAACGAAAAGGAAAAATTTGCCCCCGCCAGTCTCATCAAAGTCCCCCTGATGATCACTTACTACAAGGCCGCCGAATCCAACCCTTCCCTGCTAAGCCAAACCATCGTCAATAAGGACCCTTATGACTACCAAAAGAACCAAAATTTTCCGCCCCAATCAACCGTTGCCCCCAACACCTCTTA
>DCTR01000029.1:0-5395 GCA_002329385.1 Candidatus Shapirobacteria bacterium UBA1435 | reverse complement strand
GCCCGCGACGAAAACGTTCTTCTGGTCAAAGAATATGCCGGTTTTTTCCGTATTCTCTACAATTCCTCCTACCTCTCCAAAGACTCCTCCGAAGCCGCCCTCAAACTTCTCTCCCAAACCCAGTTTGACCAGGGCATCAAAGGCCAATTACCCAAAGACCTGGTTGTCGCCCACAAGTTTGGCGAACGGCAATATGTCGCCACCGGCGAAAAACAGCTCCACGACTGCGGTATCGTCTATCTGCCCCAAAAACCCTATCTGGTCTGCATCATGACCCGCGGCCATGATTTTAACCAGCTGTCCCAAAACATTTCCCAAATCTCCTCTTACATCTATCAAACCGTCAGTGCCAACCCCTAAGCCTTTTTTGTCACCCGCACCCCTTCCTCCCCGATCCTCTTCGTTTCAAATCCTCCTATTCCTGACATGCTTTTTTCTGCTAACTGTCCAAATAGCCCCATTTGCTTTTTTGACTCGTCGGTTGCCTGCGGATCAGATATTCTCGCCTCCAAGCTCTCTCCCCGCAACCTCAAAATCATCCTTAACCTCCCGCCGGTGTTTGGCAGATAAAACATCATCGGTCTGCCGGTTTCCCTAAAATCATCAAAATCATCTCTATCCACTGACATTTGGCTTGACCGACTGTAATCGGTGTATCTTATCGGTCTCCCCACCTCACCGTTTATTGCCAGCTCAATCCTTGGCACCACCGCCTCCATCAACTCCTGCATCTTCTCCGCCGTATCTATTCTCCCTGTCAACAGGTTTTGTGCCATACACCTGAAACCTTCGCCAAACGCTCTCTCCCTTTCTCCTTTTTCCGCCACCCGGCTCTCAAACTCACCTGATAACTTGCCCGGCAGTTTTAATTCGGTCATTTGTTTTGTAACTTCTAATTGTTTAAATTATACCCCGCCTGTCAAAATATTTTCAAGTTTATTCGTATCTTAACGCGTTTAACGCCGAAATCTGTCTTGCCCGCTTGCTCGGATACCATCCGGTGATTATCCCCACCGTAAACGACACCAGCATAATAAAGGCCACAAAAAACCAGGGTATGTATGCCACATCCATCATCCCCTGCCCTCTCATCATCGACACCGTGCTCAACCCAAACGACAGCAATCTCCCCATCATGTAGCCAATGATCACCCCAAACGTCCCTCCTCCTACTCCCATTATCATCGATTCCGCCAAAAACAACTCCCGCACCTCTTCCGACAACATCCCCATCGCCTTCATCACCCCTACCTCCCTCGTCCTCTCCAAAAGCGACACCGTCATCGTGTTAAACATCCCCAAAGATGCCACTGCCAGCGCCACCGTCCCCAAAAATCCCAAAAGCACCCTCAATGTGGCAAATATCTTCTCGATCCCCGCCACCGTATCCACCGTGCTGGTCGTCCGAAAACCCAAAGTCTCCACCGATTTTCTCACCTCCGGCAACGCTTTCTCATCCTGGGTCACTATTTTTGCCTGCAAATAATTATCAATCCCCAGCCGTTTGGCGTCGGCAATCTGAAAATAATAATAGCTCGATGATTGATCATCAATCACTCCTTTAATCGTATACTCCGCTTTTTCCGACTGCATCCTTCCGGTTTTTCCCGAAATCAGCGAGTCGGTGATAATGTAGTAACTTTCAAATTTTTTCCCCACCACCTTATCTGCCGGCAAACCCAGCATCTTCAGCATCCCCGAGCTGACATACGCCTCCCCCACCGGCTCACTTACATAAGCCACCGTCTCCACCTTGTTTTTGTCTTCTGCCACTTTCTTTAGCTCCACCCACTCGATCCCCGATGAATCCGTTGCCACCACCGTCTCAAACAGCATCGCCGAAGCGCTGGCCACTTTGCCATCTTCTGCCATCACTGCCGCCGAAGCCGTCGATTCACTTGTCGTCAACTCAATCGACCCCGAAGCGCTGGCCGTCACCGCCGTCGTATTCACCCCCAACACCTCCCCCTCATTTCTCTCTCCCTCCAGATNNATCCAGTCCGGTTGTCAAAAATTCCTCCCCGCTTCCCGCCTCCTCGATCAGCCCTTCCATCATCAGGCAACCAACCACCCATTTCTGTTTGCCGTTTTCCGACAGCATCGGCAACGCTTCTCTGTTTTCTCCCACCTTCCAAAGCGGCACTTTCCCCCTCATCCATACCGAATATTCCTCATCAGTATAAACGTTTCTCCCCACCTTTCCACTTATATCATAAACCACTCTCTCTCCCCACCTCTTCTCTCCCACATACCCTCCCTCGCTTCTGATCACCACCCCCAAAGCCGACCCTTTAGTTTGGCAGTCCTCCCAGACCATCGCCTTCTCCCCTTCCTCCACATTAAACTTTACTATTCCTTCTTCCGCCTTCTCTCCTTTCAGTGTCCAAACCAGCTCCTCGCTTGTCCCCTTGACCGCCCCCTCAACACTGCGATCCGAAATTTCCTTCCCTTTGGTGGCAAACTCCACTCCACTTAAATATTTCGGCCCAATGGCTTTCAAGTATCTCTCGTCCACTCCAAAAGACATCACGTCCAAAACCGAATTATTGTAGGCCACTTTCGCCACCATCGACACCACCGGTATCACCTCCTTCACTCCTTTAAACGATTCGATTTTCTTCACCATCTCATCGTTAAGTCTTGCCGACGACACCTTGCCCGCGCTGATATCGGCCATCTTTAGCTCCTCCAGTCTGGCCACCTTCGAAATCACCATTTTTTCCAGTCCATAGCCAATCGATACCAAAAACACAATCGCCCCCACCCCCAACGCCACCCCGCCAATTGTCACCGTCGACCTCACCTTTCTTGCCCTCATATTTCTGAAAGCCAGCTCGATCAGATAGCTTCTTGATACCTGTTTCTTTTTGTCAAAATCAAACCATCTCATTATTTTCCCCACCCATTCCGCCATCACCTCAAACTTTGCCGCCTTAAACACCTTCCCCAAAATCTTCACTCTCGTCAGCCCGATTAACCCTTGTTTGACCACATACAAATACAGCACTGAAATAAAAACAACGTTTGTTACCGTCGATTTGGCCAATTTCTTGATCCCCGCCGACACTCTCGCCGGGCTGATATTCTTAATTTTTTCAACTACCGACAGCATACTTCCTCCCTTCCTTTTTCAGGTAATCGCTATCCCTGACCGTCACCTTGGTTCTGGTGCCTTTCTTGTTCTTCATCGTCTTCGACAACTCCTCCACCGCCTTACCCTCGATTTCTTCCACCATCAATCCGTCGATCACATGAAACAGCTTATTGGCATACCTTAAATACTCCAAATCGTGGGTCACCATCAACACCGTCTTCCCTTTTTCCCGGTTTAACAACGACAATAAGCTCATCAGCTCATCCCCCGTTACTGTGTCCAAATTTCCCGTCGGCTCGTCGGCCACAATCACCAGAGGGTCAATGGTCAACGCCCGCGCCAAGCTCACCCTTTGCTGCTGCCCCGACGACAACTCGTTTGGATGATGTCTCGCCCAACCGTCAAGCCGAAGCTCGGTTAGCACCCTTAACGCCACCTCTTCCGCTTCGTTTTTATCCATCCCTCTCAATAAATTCGGAAAACTCACATTTTCCATCACGTTTAACGACTTCACCCACACCGACTGCTGGAACACCACCCCGATCCTCTCTTTCCTGTGGGTTACTATCTCGTCTTCCGTCATTGAATACAAATCGACATCGTCCAGATAAACGTTTCCCGAGCTTGGCTTTTCCAACCCCAAAATCGAATGCAACAATGTCGACTTCCCGCATCCCGACGGCCCAAATATAATCGCAAAATCCCCCTGGTATACATTCATCGAAATCCCCTTTAACACCGGCAGCTCCTGTCCGCCAACCAAAAATGTTTTTTTGACATCCACCACCTTTAATATTGGCGGGCTGCCGCCTTTGACCCTCACCAGCGTTTCCTTCTTTTTTTGTGTTTTCTCGTCCTTGCCGTTGTTCATTCTCTATTTAACTATACTATTTAGGTTATTAAAGAATCCGAAACTCTTCGACAGGCTTTCCACCACCAAATCCAGCGCCGCCTTGGTCGACTTTGGCGTGATCAGCACGTTGTCATAGGAGGTGGTCACATTTCCCGCCTTATCTTTGGTCACTACCCGCAAATGATAGACTTGGTTTGGCCTTAAGTCAGGAATTGTTACCGTGTGGTTCAAATTTAACGCCTCGTCTTCCTGTGTCCGGTTGGGGTAATCCGATCCTGTCCCCTCGCCGTATTCCACCTGCGCCGTCGCCGGTTCGTCGGTATCCCAATAAATCACAATTTGCGCCTTTGCTTCCTCCCCCACCCCCATTACCGTGCTTTCTGTTTTCAGTTCCGAAATCGATGGCGGCCTTAAATCGGTTGAGGTTTTAAATTTATATTCTGCTGGCTGGCTGCTGTTTCCCGCCAAATCCTTCCCCTTGACCACAATCACATAATCGGTGTCGTCAGTCAAATCCTTGATAATCATTTCATGCGCCTTTGTCAGCGTCAGCACTATTTGGTCCTTGGTCATCTCCGACCTCCCCACCGGATAATAGGTTACTATCGAGCTGATTCCGGTGTTCGACAACCAGGAAATCCTGATTGTTGCCGTTGGCATTCCTCTCACCTGCTGTATTTTTACCACGGACACTTTCGGCAATGGCAAGGTGGCAAAAGTATAGTCGTCGGAAGTAAAGGTGTTACCCTCCTCGTCTTCCGCGCTGATCCTCATATGATAGCTCGTTCCTTCTGTCAGTTCTTCCAGTTTAATCGTATAACTGCTCTCATTGGTTGCCGTCGTCACCGACACGAAACTGCCGTAGTTTACCGTTTTGCCATATTCCACTTTCGCCCTCGTCGCATTTTTTAAGGTAAAGGTAATATAGGCCGAATAAAGCCCCAGATCCGTCACCTTGACCGCCGACACCGCCGGCGCCGGATTGGTTGAAAACGTCAGCTCCCCGCTCTCCCCCGTATTTCCATCCTCATCGGTCCATAACGCCTTATAATAATAGGTCGTCCCCGGATCGAGTCCCGTCAGGCTGATAGTGTGCAACGACACCTGCTCCGAAGAACCGACCTCTTCGCCGTAACTGCCCGAAGATTTTCCGTATTTAATAAACGAATTACTATCCCGGTTTGTCGACCAGGTGATCGCCGCCGACTTTGTTTTCACCGCCGCCGACGGGCTGGCCACCATTGTCGGCGCCACCCGCCACCTGCCGTCAGGCAAAAGCGACACCGTATCCGACACCGCGCTGCACTCGTTTGTCGAATCGCAAGCCTTAACGCAATAATAATATTTCTGTTGGGTCAACCCCACGTCCACAAACGATAATCCGGTTGTCGACGACACATAAGCGAATTTGGTCATATCTGTCGTGCAGTTTGCCGATGCGGTCGCCG
>DCTR01000020.1 GCA_002329385.1 Candidatus Shapirobacteria bacterium UBA1435 | reverse complement strand
TTGTATTTTTTGGCGAGGATGGTTTTGGAGAGGGGATGGGTGGGGACGGGGAATTATTTCTGCTGGCATCTGGGACTGCTGGCGGTGTCGGGAGGATTGTCGATATTTTTGGTGTTGGCAGTGGGTAAGTTGCGGCAGTTTATGGCTGGGATGAGTAAAGGTGTTGGTCAAGTTAAGGTCGGGGTTTTGAGGTGATTTGGGGTTGTCTGTATCAGAAGTTGATAGTTGACTAACACTAGGGGCAGTAGCTATGATGGTAGTCACTCTCTACGAATAGTGTGTGGGAGAGGACGAGTTATTTTTTTAGAATATACCGATGTTGTGTCCTTATTGCGGTTTTGACGAGTCGAACGTGCTGGAAAGCCGTGACGCCCAGGAAGGCAGGGCGACCAGAAGAAGACGGGAGTGTATAAGGTGCCAGAAGAGGTTTACCACCTATGAGAAGGTGGGAAACATTGAACTGAAGGTGATAAAAAAGGATGGTCGGGTGGAGGATTACCAGCGGCAGAAGCTGGAGCGGTGTTTTGAGAAAGCCTGTTGGAAAATGTCGGAAGAGGAAAGGACTAAGCTGATAGACGAAATCGAGATGAAGCTGCTAAATTGGCCAAGCGTGGAAATACCGTCGACGGAGATTGGCAAGATGGTGATGGAGAGGCTGAAGGGGATTGACCCGGTGGCTTATATTCGGTTTGCGACGATTTATTTGAATATAACCAGCGTGGATGGTTTTGAAAAACTGGTTAGCGATTACAAAACAAAGCAGGGAGGTAAAAAAGATGGTGGACAAAAATGAGCTGGCAGACCCGAAACTGTCAGAAAACGCCAGCTATGTGGCGATTAGTCGATATGCGATAAAGGATGAGTCGGGTAAGCCAAGGGAAACGGTTAAGGACATCTTTTGGCGGGTGGCGGTCAATGTGGCCGGGGCGGAAAAGAGTTTCGGAGCTAATGAAAAGGAGATAGAGGACAGGGCGAAGAGTTTTTATCAGATTATGGCCGAACAGAAGTTTTTTCCAAACACCCCCTGTTTGGTTAATGCCGGTAAGCGGCATCAACAGCTTTCGGCCTGTTTTGTGTTGCCGATTGAAGATTCGATGGAGTCAATTCTGCAGACGATGGCCGATATGGCGATCATTCACAAAAGCGGAGGAGGGACGGGTTTTTCTTTTAGCCGGTTGAGACCATATGGCGACTACATTTCCTCCAGCGGGGGGACGACGGTTGGTCCGGTGAGTTTTTTGCAGGCATATAACGACGTGACTTCGCAAATAAAACAAGGGGGAGTGAGAAGGGGGGCGAATATGGGAATGTTATCGATTGACCACCCTGACGTGTTGAGGTTTGCGGTGGCCAAACTGGACGAATATTGTCTGACTAACTTTAACCTGTCGTTGGCGGTGACCGATAAATTTATGAAGAAGATCGACGAAGACAGGCGGTTTGGTGGTGATGGCCCGGTGCCGGAGGAGGTGGTGGAGGAAATCAGGCGGGCGGAAGGGTTGAGGGACGTGGACGCCCGGCTAAGAGAAGTGGAGGCGGGGGTGAAAAAGCTTTACGAATGGGCTTTGGCCAGGGAGGAGGGGGAGGGATATGAGCTGATAAATCCCAGGAACAACGAAGTAACGATGAGGTTGAACGCGTGCAAAGTGTTTAACCTGGTGACCAGGCTGGCGTGGCA
Source organism: Candidatus Shapirobacteria bacterium UBA1435 (assembly GCA_002329385.1). Classification (GTDB taxonomy): domain Bacteria; phylum Patescibacteriota; class Microgenomatia; order UBA12405; family UBA12405; genus UBA1435. Next base: position 3,959 of record DCTR01000020.1, on the reverse strand, counting down.
ATATGGCGATCCGGGGCTGGTATTTATCGATCGGATGAACGAGCCAAGCTCAAATCCGATCCCAAGGGTGGGGAGAATTGAGTCGACCAACCCCTGCGGCGAACAACCGCTGTTGCCATACGACGCCTGTAATTTGGGAAGCGTAAACCTAGCGAAGATGATAAGGGGTGGGGATATGGATTGGGAGGAGTTAGCAAGGGTGGTTAGAGAAGGGGTGAGATTTTTGGATGATATTGTGGAGATTAACGATTTTCCGGTGGAGAAGATCAGGGAGATGGTAAGCAAAACAAGGCGGGTGGGTTTGGGGGTGATGGGTTTTGCCGATATGCTGTTTAAGCTAGGAGTGAGGTATGATTCGGAGGAGGGAGCCGCCTGGGCAGAAAAAGTAATGAGATTTGTGTCGGAGAAGGCAAAAGAGGCATCGGTGGAGTTGGGGGAAAAGAGAGGGGTTTTCCCTTTGTGGGAGATGAGTGTCTATGCCGGAAGTGATTACCGGCCAAGAAATATGGCGCTGACGACGATTGCGCCAACGGGAACGATATCGGTAATTGCCGACGCTTCATCGGGAATTGAGCCGGTTTTCGGGTTGGGATACCAAAAAAATACGGTAGAAGGGAAAGTGCTTTATGTTTTTAGTCCGATTCTAACGGAGACGTTAAAAGAGAGGGGAATGTATGGCGAAGAGCTGGTGGAAAAGGTCTACCGAAACGGTGGCAAGCTGTCGGGGATTGAGGGAGTGGACGATAAACTGAAAGAGGTTTTTCGGACGGCGCTGGAAATCGATCCGGAGTGGCATATCAGGATACAGGCGGTGTTTCAAAAATACACCGATAACGCGGTGAGTAAGACGATCAATTTTCCTAAAGAGGCGACGGTGGAGGAAGTGAGAAAGGCCTATAGGTTGTCGTATGATTTGGGGACGAAGGGGATTACAATTTACCGTAGCGGATCAAGAGAAAAAGAGATTATTCAGGCGGTGAAGGAGAGCAAGGAGGGCAATGGCAAAGACGAAAAGCTGATCGTTAAGGTCGGACCGCAGAAAAAGAAGACACCGGAAGCGGCAAGGGGGGTAAGATTGCGGAAGGTGTGTGATGCCGGCAAGGTGTATACTTCGGTGTTTTTTGAGGAGGGAAACGGGCCGGTGGAGGTGTTTGTGGTTTTGGGCAAGTCGGGGGGATATATGGCCGGATCGGCGGAGATAACCGGCAGATTGGCATCGTTGGCCTTAAAATACGGAGCAAGTCTAGAGGAGGTGGCGGAACAGCTGGTGGGGATATACTGCGGACAGAAAACCGGAATGGGAAGTGAGAGTATTTTGAGTATGTATGATGCAGTGGGGAAGTCGCTTTTGGAGATTGCCAAGGGGGAGCAGTTGAATTTATTTGAGGAGGAGAAGGCAGAGCTGACGGTGCCAAAAGTTAACGGAGTTAAGGTCGACCAGCAGGTGTTGGTTGAACTTAAGGCCAAGATGGCAAAGGAGGAAAGTAAATTTTCGGCCTGTCCGGAATGCGGCAGTCCGCTTTATGCGGAAGAAGGGTGTTTCAAGTGTTCAAACAGTTACTGCGGTTACAGCAAATGTTCGTAAGGACATTTGGATTAATTTACAATTTTTAATTTATAAACAATTTTTAATCGTTAAATCTATCAAGTTGCAGTACGATCTTGAAGAAAGAACTAGAAAATTTTCAAAGAGATTACTAGGGTTTTGTAAAAAATTGCCGGTCAATATTAACAGCGAAAATTTAATAAGGCAGGTGTTGAGATCAGCGACAAGTATTGGGGCGAATTATTGCGAGGCCAATGGGGCGATAAGCAAGCCGGATTTTCGATTGAGAATAAATATCTGTAAAAAGGAAGCTAAGGAGACGGACTATTGGTTGGATTTGTTGGGAGAGGTGGTAGACCAGGAAAAGGTGAGAGAATTAAAAGAGTTGACCAAAGAGAACAGGCAAATTATGCTTATATTTTGTAAGATATCGACGAGTTTAAAAAATTGATAATGGGCGAATGGCAATTTATTTAAAATTGAAAATTATAAATTAACTAGTCATGTTGTTGACGACGAAAGCGGGGGATAGGGGGAGATCGACGTATTTTAGGGGTGGCCGGGCGGTGGGGGCAGATAAGGACGACGAAGTGTTTGAGGTGCTGGGAGAGGTCGACGAACTGGCGGCGGTGCTGGCGATAGCCGGCAAACAGACGGGAGAAGAGAAAAGATCGGCCAGAATGACGGATTGTTTAGTAAAGATCGGTGGATATGTTGGTGGGGGGCAAAAGGAGACAGGTCTAAATGCGGAAATAGAGTTTATGGAGGAAGAGATAAAAAAAAAGAGTGGAGGAACGGGTGGTTTTCTAAGACCTGGAGAGGAGATGGACGAGTGGTGGAATTGGGTAAGGACAGTGGCCAGGAGATTAGAAAGAAGGATGGTGAGTTTGAGTAAAAAAACGGACATAGACAAAGAGATATTGGTTTATTTGAACCGGCTGTCTGATTACTTGTTTATAATCAGCCAAGAGAGTAAAAGTTAAATTGGAACTAGGTGAAATTCCTAGGCTGTGCCGCAACGGTTAAAGCCCGAGCCTTAAATCTTTCGAGCTCCGACGTTGGGTCGGAGTCCCTTGAGGGACAAAAGTAAAAATGACAGAGAGAGTAAGAGCCTTTTTGGAATTAGATAAGTATCGGGTGTTGGATGCGGCGGCAGAAAGCGAAGTGGCGGGAGTATTTGCGGAAAATCGGGATACAGAACAATTGGAGTTGAGGGTTAACCCGTATTTTTTGGAGTTTGACTGCCTTGGGGAGCCAAAGTTGGCCGCCGACAGATCGACCAGGTTGGGGGAGATGGAGTACCAGGGAACAAAAAATATATATAAATTAGGGCTAAAATATGACAGGGTGGTGTGGTTAAGCCCGCCGGGAGGAATAAGCAGCTACGAGGAGGGGAGGATGGTGGTGGCCAAGGTGATTGGCCGGGAAGGGGGGATGAGGTTGGAGTGCAGGGGAATACCGCTTAGGATGAGCCGTGAGGAGATCAAGAAATCGGCGAGGATATTATTGGAATTTGGGGAGACGCAGGGGGGGGTGAAATCGGTGGAAGATTTGAGAATTGAAGCGATTGGGGTGGATTTTGATACTGACGACGATTGGTATTTGTGTTTGGAGGATGCGGTAGGAATGAGGGGGGTGTGGGAGGCAATCAGGCAAGGAAGTGACGTAGTTCGAAAACGGGAACTGGTGGAGGCGGTAAAGGAGGTGTGGCAAATGGTCAGACCGAGAACTGTGGAGAGGGAGGAGGCGGTGATGGTGGGGGCGGCTTTTGAGGTGGAGATGGCAAGGAGGGGTTTTGGAATAATGGCGGGGGGAGACCACGGGGCGTCAAACCTGTCGCTTTTGACCAGGATGACAGGGAGGGTGGACATTGTTGGTGGGAAGACGGGAATATTTAGTCAGATATACCGATTGTCGGAGGTGGTGGCGGAAAAATTGGAGTCCGGTGGAAAATATTACTGTTCGGCCTGTGGGGTGGAGGTGGCGGGAGGGGCAAACAGCTGTCCAAAGTGTGGATTTCGGTTGACGGAGGTAAAGATAAAGGCCTTAAACTGAAGGAGGGATGAGGTGTGGTTATGTTAGGATTAGTTAATGATTCTTAACGACAGGCAAAAATATCTGCAAGTGGCGTTAAACAGGACGTTGGGGGAGGCTTACAGGGTAGTAGCGACTTTACCTAATAATCCGAGGATCATCGTGGAAGCGGGGACGCCGTTGATTAAAAGATATGGAATCGGGGTGGTTGGCAATCTGAAATCGGCCTGGAGGGCAAGGTGGGGGTGGGGGAGCGACCTGTATGTGGTGGCCGATTTAAAAACGATGGATAGAGGGTTGACAGAAGTGGCGATGGCCAACGAGGCGGGGGCGGGGGCGGTGGTGGCTTTGGGGCAGGCGCCGGTGGAGACGGTGGGGA
>DCTR01000046.1 GCA_002329385.1 Candidatus Shapirobacteria bacterium UBA1435 | reverse complement strand
CAGTCGGCGTCGGGAATTGATGCTTATTTGGTATTGCTGACAACCGATGTCGGGGCGACACCGAGTTCAAACACGGGCAACGCCTGTTATTTGGAAGCGGAGGCGGAATCAAGACAATTTAGGGTGGGGAGCAGCCCGGCGGGATGCAGTGTAAGCAACGGCACTTATTATTTGCGGATGCAAACCAAAGACAACTCGGGCAACATTTCGGCGCCGATGACGATGTTTACCTATAAGTATGACGGCTCAAGCCCGAGCGCGCCGACTTCAGTATCGTCGACAACAGTAGGGTATTCGGCGACCAACAAATATACTTTCTATTGGCCAGTGGCAAGCGATGTGGGTCCGGCGGGACTTAGGGGTTACGAATACAAAACCGGCGCCAGCGACGGGACGTTTTCGGAGTGGCAATTTACCACCTCAACAACAATTACCGATGTCGAAGCCTATCAGGAAGGGCAGAACTTTTTTTATGTGAGAACAGTGGACAATGCCGGCAACTATTCGGCAACGACCTCGAATTTGGGGGTGGCGCCATTTTATTACAATGCCTCGGCGCCAAGCGCGCCGCTAAATGTGACGGTTGAACCGATTACCAGTTCGACTTCGCCGTCGGCGAGCAATGTGTTTGACGTTAGTTGGGATAAGCCGGAATCATATTCGGGGGAGATTGCCAAATATTATTATTGTGTAAACTGTACCCCCGGGGCGGGAAACATGACGGAAACTTCTTCGGCGGAGACGGTTGACCGACGGTTGGAAAATGTGGCCTTGGCCACCCAACAGGGGAAGAACACCTTTTATATTGTGGCGGAAGACAATAATGTCAACGTGACTACGGGTTATGGAAACCGAAATTTTGAAGCCTATGCGGCGGTGGATTTTTGGGCGGCGACGGTGGCGCCGGAAACACCAAGCAACCTAACGATTACCGACGCTTCGGACCGAGCGGCGTCGAAATGGCGGTTGACGCTGGCCTGGGATGTGGGATCGACGGCCAATGGGGCAACACCCGACCATTATGAGATTTACCGGTCGACCGACAACTCGACTTTTAGTGTGATCGGAACAGTGTCGGCAACGGCTTACACCGATGCGGGACTAACCCAATCGACAACCTATTATTACAAGATTAAAGCGGTAGACAACGCCGGATCAAAAAGTCTGTTTACCAGCACGGTGAATAAATCACCGGAAGGCAGATATACCAGCCCGCCGTCGGCCGGGGGAGTGCCAACGGCAACGTCCGGCTCAACGACTGCCACCATCAAGTGGTCAACTTCAAGATCTTCCTATGGATCGGTAGAATATGGGGAGACTTCCAGTTACGGCTCGGCGGCGTCGGGGGCAAGCGCAACGGCCAACCATAGCATTAAACTTACCGGTTTGGCGCCAGGGAAGACCTATCATTATCGGGTGCTGTCGCTGGACGATTCGGCACTGGTAGGATACGACCGGACAACGGCCTATTCAACGGATTACACTTTTACCACTTTATCCAATCCGGAAATAACCGATATCGCGGTGGAGGAAGTGGGTTTGGACAGTGCGACGATATCGTGGAAAACCAGGACAATGGCGACGGCGGATTTGGATTACGGATTGACAACGGAGTATGGGATGAGCAAAACGCTTAGTACCACCGAGGCGGAAAACAGCCACACGGTAAGGTTGACAAAACTGGACCATTCGTCAACTTATCATTTCAGGATCAGGGGGAAAACGGTGGATGGGGATAACATCGTATCGCAGGATCAGACGTTTTCGACAATAACCTACCCAAAAATTAACGCCTATGTGTTAAAGACCGACCAGCAGGCGGGAGGAGTGACGGTGCAGGCGGTGTGGACGACAAATGTGATGGCATCAAGCGTGTTGGAATATCAGGTAATGGAGATTGATAGAGAAGAATTTGACAAAATGAATTTTGACTTTGAGCCGACAGCGGATAATTTGTCAAAATTATCGCAAACAGTCTTAAACCGGGTTCCGGTAATCAGTAAGGGTGACAAACAACAGGAATCAAAAAGCGCTTTGGCAACAACCCATTCGATGAAGATCGGTAACCTGAAAGACGGGAGTATTTATGCAATGACCCTGCGTGGTAGGGATAAATACGGAAATGAGGCGGTGTCGGATCCGATAAGGTATGTGACCGGTAAAGACACCAGGCCGCCGGTGATAAGCGGGTTGGTGGTGGAGACACAGGTGAGCGGTTCGGGAAGCAATGCCAGTTGTTCGATTATCGTGTCGTGGGAGACGGATGAGCCGGCCACCACCCAGGTGGTTTATGGCCCGGGAACGGGAAGTGAATACAATCTGTCGACGCCGGAAGAAAAAGGCCTGATCAGGCGGCATGTGGTGGTAATAAGGGATTTGCAGACCAATACTTCGTATCATTTAAAGGTTAAGTCGGCGGACGAGTCGGAAAATTTGGTGCAAAGCCAGGATTTGATCGCGGTGACGCCGGCAACGCAAGAGTCGGCCTTGGATGTGGTGTTGTCGAATTTAGAGGATGTGTTCGGATTTTTGAAAATATAAGATGAAAAAAAATACGGAAATATATATTATTAAAGGGGAAGGGGAGAAGAGGGGGCTGTTGGTGAGATGGCGATTGGAGTTGACGAAACGAATTAAATGGCGGATGGCGATTAGGCAGGTAAGAAGGTTTTTGTTTCCCGGGGAGGGGAGTTTGTCGTGGAGACGGGTGACAAAGATCGCTTTTAGAAACTTGATCAGGGGCAAATCAAGGACGCTGGTGACGGCGGGAGGGGTGACGGTGGGGGTGCTGGCAATAGTGCTTTTGGTATCATTTGGCTACGGTTTGCAGGAGATGGTGGTAAACAAAATAATCTGGCCGGAGGCGTTAAGGATTATGGAGGCGAGCAGTGAGACAACCAGTGTCAAAATCAAAAAGGAGCTGGTAGAAAAGATTAAACAGATTGAGGGGGTGGTGAAGGTGGCGCCGGCAATGAGGCTGGCGGGAGCGGTGACTTTTGGTGGGTCAAAAATCGATGCGGTAGTGATGGGGGTGGACAAAGACTATCTGGATTTGAGCAATGTGAAGATTTTGGATGGAAAACAGGCTGATGGAGAGTTCAATAAGCCGTTTACGGGAGAAAATACCAGGCTGAAGGATTGGATCAGTGGTCGGGAAAAAGAGGCGACAGTGGCGGGGNNGGGAATAATGACTGACGGGGGAGTAGAGATCGGGAATAAGATTTTGGATGCGGTGCCGGTTTGGTTTAAGGTGAGGGACGAGGTGCTGGTGCCGGTGTATGAAAAACCAAGGCTGACAGCCAGGGTAACGGGCTACAACCAGGGCTCGGTGCTGGAAAAACATCAGGGAGAGTTTTATTGGGGGTCGGTCTACAACGATTTGGGAGGGTTTGGGCGGGTGATGACAACCAGCGGAAAATTGATGGGCAAGTGGCTTAAGGTGAAGTTGCCGATGTGGACAAAAACGGACGAGGTGTATTTGGAAAAATACAATGACGATGGCAGCCAGGCGATGGTGGAGGGTTATATAAATATGGTTGACGCCAGTCTGATGAGCGAAGAGGAAATTAAAATTGAAAAAATGCTGGAGGGTGGGGTGGTTTTGGGTGAGACGGACGAGGCCAGCGGGACGGCGGTGGCGGAATTGGAGGTGAGAATGGTGGGAACGGAGGCGGCCAAACTAGTGAAGATGCTGGCGGAGGAGGAAAAAACAAAAGAGGAAGAGGAGGCGCCGCTTTTAGAAGTGTGGAAGGAGGGGAAAAAGGAAATACTGGTAAGTCAGGGGTTAATGAGAGCATGGAACAAGCAGGCGGAAGAAGTGATTGGCAAGGAAGCGGAATTACAATACCTGATCAGCGGTGGATTGATGGATAAGGCGGTGGGGAGGGCGATGTCGGCTAAGGTGAAATATAAGATAATTGGTGTTTTTGAGGAGAAAAGCAAACCGATGATATATGTGCCTTTGGGTGATATCGAGAGCATGGGGGTGGAGAATTATTCGATGGTGAAGGTGCTGGTGAAAAAGGAGGCGGATTTGGGGACGGTGAGAACAGTGGTGCAGTCGATGGGGCTGGCGACCAGGAGCGTGGCCGATACTTTGTCGCAGATTAATAAACTGTTTACGGTAGTGAGGTTTTTGCTGGGGTCGTTCGGGTCAATTGCCCTGGTGGTGGCCCTTTTTGGGATGTTTAATACGATGACGGTGTCTTTGTTGGAGCGAACTAGGGAGATTGGAGTAATGAAGAGTTTGGGAACGAGTAATTTGGATGTGGTACGGATATTTTTGGCCGAGGCAGGGGGATTGAGTCTGGCTGGAGGGTTGGTGGGAATAGTACTGGGTGGAGTGTTGGGGCAGTTGATTGACTGGTTGATATTTAATTTTAGTAACAAAGACCAGTCGATGTTTTTGTTGCCGATTGGGTTTGTAGTGGCAGTATTGATGCTGGTAGTGGCGGTGGGGCTTTTGACGGGGTTGTACCCTAGCCGACGGGCGAGCAAGATCAGTGCTTTGAACGCATTACGTTATGAGTAGTTGGGGTGTTAAATAATCTTTTCTATATCAAAATTGATAGATTTTGGGAAAAAGTTTCCACTCGTCGTTTTTGGCTAAAGTTGGGCATTGATTTTATTATAATAACTGTGTTTAATTAGTATAGTGAGAA
>DCTR01000007.1 GCA_002329385.1 Candidatus Shapirobacteria bacterium UBA1435 | reverse complement strand
AAAATCCGCTGTCTGGTCTCTTTCTTCGAACGGGAGACTCCCGTCGAACTCGATTTTTTACAGGTCACCAAAGAACTCTAATTAATTATCAATTTTTAAATGCCAAAATTTCCCAATTTCCAAATTTTCGATTTAAAATTGAAAATTCATAAATTGTAAATTTCTTCCAAAATATGCCCAAAAAAATCAAAACTATCGTCAAGCTCGCCATCCAAGCCGGAGCCGCCAATCCCGCCCCCCCCGTCNNCCCTTGGTCCTCAAGGAATAAAAATCATGGACTTCTGCAATGAATTCAACGAAAAAACCAAGGAGATGAAAGGTTCCCTTATCCCCTGCGTCATCACCATTTTTGAAGACCGCAGTTTCAGCTTCATCACCAAAAAGCCCCCCGTTTCCGACATGATCAAAAAACTTACCGGCGTTAACAAAGGGTCCGGCTCAACCGGTCGCGAAAAGGTTGGCAAAATTACCCAATCCCAGATTGACAAAATCGCCCAAGACAAACTCCCCGATTTAAACACCAAGGATTTGGCTGCCGCCCGCCGTATGGTTGCCNNAAAATGGCCGATTTCAACACTAAAAATTTAGATGCCGCTAAAAAAATCGTTGCCGGCACCGCCCGCTCCATGGGCATCGAAGTCACCGATTAGGCCACCACCATCACCCTCGATTTGATGTCGAGTTATTAATATCACCAATGATATAATTTGATTGTTTTAAATAATTCCATATGGCCGAAAACCTCACCCCTTCTCCGAAAATCAAGGAAAAATTTCCCCACATGTTCGATTTTTCTGGATACGGTATCTGTCCTGTCAAATGTCGGCTTCTCCCAACCAGAGATGGTAGTAATTACTGCCACGCCGTCTATAGCGATTTTCAGACCACAGATTTGATTGTCAGAGACGGATTTATCGACGGTTTTGTTAATGAATTCCATCCGCAAATCCCTTCTCCAAAATCCTGCGCCGAGTGCCCTATCCCTCGTCGAAAAACCTCCTAGCGTGTCTGTGTTATCCTTTTGACATTATTTCAAATTACAAATTAATTCTCAACCAAAAATGAGCAAAACCTCACAAGAAAATAAGGCCAAAAAAGCCAAGCTTGCTGTGGAAGTTCCAGCCGAAATCTCGGAACAGAAGGCTCCAGACTTATCCGCCGAAGCTCCCGCAAACACGGAAACTGAAGTTGCCCAAACCACAGATTCGCCCATCGTGGCGGAAACCATTATCAAAAAGATCCGTGTCCGCGGCAAAAAGTATCTTGCCGCCAAAAAACTGGTCGAACCGACCAAATTCTACCCGCTCTCCGAAGCTGTCGACCTGGTCAAGAAAACTGCCTATTCAAAATTCCCCGGAAAGGTTGAGGCCCACGTTACCGTTTTTGATATCGGCAATATCGGCGAAATCACTTTCCCTCACCTTGAAACCGCCGCCAAAAAGATTGTTATTCTCAACGACACTGTTCTTTCTCAAATCAAAGAAAGCAAGCTTGATTTTGACATTCTCATCGCCACCCCGGCCACCATGTCCAAACTGCTTCCCCACGCTCGCCTTCTTGGACCAAAAGGCTTAATGCCCAATCCCAAAAACGGCACCCTTACCGACAAACCTGAAGAGGCTGTCAAGCGTCTCTCCGCCGCCAAAGAAACCGTCAAAACCGAAAAAAAGGCGCCGGTCGTCCATATTATTGTCGGCCAAACCTCACAGCCGGAAAAGGAACTTGAAGCCAACCTAACCGAGCTGATAAAGGTAATCAGGCCCAACAAAATCAAAAAACTGTCCATTTGCGCCACCATGGGACCTTCGGTCAAGGTTGCTATCGACAAATCAGCCTAAATCAGCCCTCACCGCCAATCCCAGGGCTACACTCAAAAACGGGTCGCTATCGACAATCTTCTCCCGGCCAAATTTCCGCGTCAGCATCTCTTTAAACCGGGGAATTTTTGACGATCCGCCCGTCACCACCACCCTGTCAATCTGCCCTGCTTCCGTCTTGGCCATCGTCAGCGCCTCCTCTATGCAATCCGCTGCCGCCGCCACATCCTCAGCAATATATCCTTCAAAATCCTTTCTGGCTATCATCTCTTCAACGTCCATCCCCGGCTGACGAAAACAAAAAGACTCGGCTTCCTTGCCCGACAACTCGATTTTTACCCGGTCGATCTCCTCAAACAAGCTGTAGCCCAGATCGTTCTCGATTAGATTAATCAACCTTTTTATCGGTAATTGATCTGAAGAGTTAACCAAAAAATAATCCAAAGCTTCCATATTCTTAACGTTTTTTAACAGGCCGATCTGATACCAGTTTTTGGTCAGCGCCTCCAAAAACACCCTCGGCAGACGGGTCTTGCCCGAAATTGTCACTTCGCTGCCAAAATACCTTAACAACCGCTTTTCCATTATCCGACCATTAATCAGGTCGCCGCCAAGCGCCCTTCCCGATACCCCCCGCACTTCCTTTTGCGGCAAGTCCATCACACACACATCCAATGTCCCTCCTCCGAAATCAAAAACCAATATCCGCACCCCTTCCTTTATCCCAATCCCATAGTTTAGGGCCGCCCCCACCGGCTCGTATTCAAATTGCACCTCCTTAAATCCAGCCTTGATTGCCACCATTCTCATCCTATCAAGCGCCAGCTTCTCCCTTCCCGCCTCTCCCACATACCTTACCGGCCTACCCAACACCACCCCTTCCACTTCTTTTCCCAATTCTCCTTCCGCCCTCCTCTTCATCTCCCCCAAAAGTAGCGCCAACAGATCCTCCAGACTATAGTGCTTTCCAAATAATTCTGTTCCCAAAAAGGTATCGCTGGTCAAAACCGACTTCAATGATTGCAACAGCCGCCCTCTCCCGCTTTCGTCAACCTCGATTATTTCCGGAACCATGATCATCTTGCCCACACCCCCCGCCGAAGACGGCCCGAAAGTTTTTATATACCTGCCGGTAAATTTGAGCTTCGTCCTTTGCGACTTTATGTTTACCAGATCCCAGGAATATCTTTCCACCGCCTCTTTGCCAAATGCCATCTCGCCTTTCGGACTTACATAAATCAACGATCTTAGCACCCTTGGATTATCATTTTTCCTGTCGATTTCCAAAGCTCTCGGCCCATTCCCTGTCATCAACGCCACTGTCGAGTTGCTGGTTCCAAAGTCTATCCCTACTGATCGGACTTTGGCGTTAAGACTCATACTGGTGTTTAATTGCGTATTTCGATTTTACCACACTTGTCAAATCGCCAGATCATCCCCCTCTTTTGTTTTGCACCAACCCCCTTCATCAACTAAAATATCAGCATGCAGACCGTCGTCGACGGAATTTTGACCCAATACCAGGTCGTCAATCCCCGATCTTCCAAAACCATCCTGTTTTTGCCCGGCTGGGGTCAAAACGGCTCCCTATGGTTGCCGGTTGTCAACCAGCTTAACCCCGACTTTAAATACATCCTCCTCGATCTCCCCGGTTTTGGCCAAACCCAGCTCTTACCTTCTCCCGCCACCCTCCCCGACTACGCCAACTTTGTCCTTTCTTTTATGGCCAAACAAAAAATCAGCCAACCGGCAATTTTTGGCCATTCTTTCGGTGGCCAGATTGCCGCCTATTTGGCTATTCATCGTCCCCGCTCGCTGTCCGCCCTGATCCTCCTTTCTCCCGCCATCGACCGCCGTCGTTCCCTCAAACAAAAAGCCAAAATCTGCCTCTACCACCATTTTAGCTTTCTCAAATCCCTTCTCCCTCCCGCCATCCTCAAACGCCTCCTCTCTCTTGTCTCCTCCACCGACTACTACAATTCCTCCCCGACCCATCGTCAAGTTCTCAAAAATATCGTCAATTTTGACCTTACCGGCCAACTTAACCTGATTAACACCCCTTCCTTCCTCCTCTGGGGCGAAAACGACACGGAAATCGCCTACTCCGGCCAAACCATCGCCAATCTTATCCCCAACTGTCGGCTCTATCTTCTCCACCAGTCAGACCACAGCCCTCACCTTTCCTCTCCAAAAACTTTTATTCCTGCCTTTAACCATCTCACCCACCTTCTGCCATGACCAAACTCCTACCGTTTTTTACCTATCTTCAGATCTCCCAGCTTGAGTATTACCAAATCCCCCGCCTTCTTTCCTGGTGGTTTCAAAACCCCCTCCGCCTGCATATCCCCCAAATCGTCCCCCTTAAGCCAACCGCCAAAGCCAAATTACTCACCGTTTTTTATTTTGCCCAATATCTTCTTCTCTGCCTTCTTTTTCTTGGTTCGTCAATTCCTCTCTATCTATTTCTTTTTTGTCTTTTGCTTCTTCTGTTTACCCCCCTTGGCCTGATCGTTTCCCAGCTTCTCCTTTTTCCCATCGAATATATCCAAAAGGCTCATTTAATCTATCAATCAACATCACTTCTCTCCCAAAACCAGGAATTGATCACCATCGCCATTACCGGCTCGTTTGGCAAAACCACCACCAAGGACTTTCTTTTCCAGATCCTCGATTCTGCCGCTCCCTCCCTCAAAACCACCCATTCCTACAACACCCCCCTTGGCCTGGCCGCCACCCTCCGCCTGGGTCTGACCAAACACACCCGCTATTTTATCGCCGAATTTGGCGCCCACCGCCCTCAAGACATCAATCAACTTGTCAGTTACTATCCGCCCGATTATGCCATCATCACTGCCATCGGCCCCCAACACCTGGACCGCTTTGGCTCTATTGATCAAATCATCACCGCCAAATTCCAAATCGCCCAAAATCTGAACCCCAACCACTTGCTGCTCAACCTCGATAACCCCCACATCCAATCCCACATTAAATCCCACCCTCAATATCTTTCCTCTCCCACCTTTTCTCTGAATAACCCCCGAGCCGACTTCCATCTTAATAACTACCGATTTGACCCTCAAGGGGTGTCGTTTGTTTTAAGCTATAAAAATAAAAGCTATCCCTTCACCGCCCCCATCTTCGGCACCAGCAACCTCTCCAATCTTTTGGCGGCCATCTCCCAGGCTTTTCTCTTAAATATTCCCTACTCCACCATTAAACAGGCGCTCGCCGTTTTAACTCCCGCTCTCCATCGTCTCGAACTTATCCCCCAGGGCCAATCTACCCTCATCGACAACACCTATTCCAGCAACCTCGCCGGTTTCAACCAGATCATTGACGATCTCAAAGCCCTTCCTGGCCCCAAAGCCCTGATTACCCCCGGTCTGGTTGAGCTTGGAGCCAGCACTGCCGCTTCCCACCAGCAGCTTGGCCAAAAATCCGCCTCCGTTTTCAAGACCATTGTCCTCATCGGCCGCAATCCACGGACTAAAAACTTTGAAATCGGCCTAAAAAAAGGCAAAAGTAAAGCCAAGGTTTTCTACCTTTTAGATCACCGCGACTACTGGCCAACGGTCAACAAACTATCTCAAAACCACTCCTGGATTCTCCTCGAAAACGATCTCCCCCAAAACTATTGATCTTCGCTCTCATCGATCTGCACCTCACCCAAAAAGAAACTCTTCCACACCCCCAAATCGCTTTCGTCAACCGTGTTATCGCCGTTAAAATCGGTCTCCCAGCGCCCATCGGTTGATTGTCCGTCAATTGCCTCTCTCCGCCAGACCGAATAATCATTACCGTCCACCCTGCCATCACAATTGGCATCGCCCCGCTTTTTGTCACGGTAAGCTGGTTTGTTTATACCCCGGCTTAAGCACTCGTTGTCTTTCACCCTCGTCCACCCGGATTGTTGGTAGCCTGTTGCCAGCCAACGGTATTCCTCTTCCCATTTAAAACATTCAAATTGGTACGGACAAATCAACCCTCCTCTTACCGGTTCCCTTGTCACCGTCGGCCCGCCGCTAACTACCGGTGTCAAAGTTGGGCTCGCCTGGCCCGCTGTCGGTGATGGCCCCGCCGTCACCGTCGGTGTTATTGTCACCGTCGGCACTATCGGGCTTCCATCCNNTTTTTTCCCACCCTGACTCCACCTTTTGCCTGTAATCCGTCATCCAAAATCGTCCCCCCGCTGTTAAAATCACTTACCTTCAGGGTAAATGCTTCGCCGAATTCGCCCTCTTTTGCTCCAAAATTCCCCAAATCAACCTTTGCTTTAATTGTTTCCGGCGCCCCGTTTGCCGCATAACCGGTCTTTGAGCCCGACCCGGATTTGTTGATCAAAACGATTCTCAAACCGCCATCTTTGTCTATCGCCGAATAACTGCTAAGCCTTGACGGATTACTGCTTTCCGTTTTGACCATCCTCCTCCCAAAATGATTGGCCAAAAAACTATAGGTGTAATAACTTGGTGCCTTTCCCGCCTGGTTGTTTTGAAAAACCACCGCCGCATACTGGCCCCCGGATGGCGCAAAATGCACGTGTTTCTGGCTATATTTTATTCCCGCCTCTCCGGCAATCCCCATCTCGTCCATATGCCAAAAACCACCTCCCCAGGTCAGGTTCAAAATCTCCGTCGTCCTCACTTTATCTCTTGTTGGCCCTTCCTCCATTCCCCATGTCTGACAACTAGCCATCGGGTTTATCTCCCCCAACCCGATCACGCTATCCGCCGTCACCGCATACTTTGCCATCCATGGTTTCATCCCTGCCACAATCTCATATGGATAAGTCATTTTTTCCTGCCTTAGTCCAAACCCTCCCCACCGCAACACCGCGTTCCCGGTTACCCCCAGCGCCGACTCCCTCAAATTATTAAAACCCACCCCACAGACGTAGGGATACCAGTGCGTGGTCACCACTTCGATTCTTAAACTGCTGTCGATTTCGTTTATCCGCTCAACAATACATTCTCCCACCGTAGTTTCCGTCCCTCTCACTTTGGCATCATCGATAAACAGCTCCGGGGCATGAATAATCGCCCTCGGCTCAACGCTTTTCACCGCCCTGATCGCCATCGGGATATGATTACCGTAACCCTCGCACGACGCCGGCACCGTTGTCGGCTCGTTGCCGATGTCCCAATGCAGACAATGGTCATCATCGCCAAAATATTCCCGACACTTTTCTTTCACCAGCCTCACCCTCTTTTTTATCCCTTCCTCGCTAAAATCAAACACCGGCGCCGCATAATCTCCCACCCTGGTCACCGGACCCTGCCCCATCGCTCCAAACATCGGGTCGCATCCCGCCTGGCTGCAAAAATTAATGATGTCCACCACCTCTTCGTCAGTAATCACGAAATAATCATCTGCCAGCATCGCCCCGCTTTGTGTCCTCATTACTGCTCCGTTGGGAAATTCCGGTGCCTGCGGTAACATCTTTTTGGCCACCTCAATATAGGCCGGATTGGTCAAAACTATCTTGCTTGCCGGATTATTGTTCGCCCTGGTGCCGATGTATCCTCCCAATAGCTGTCCGAAATCCTCCGTCCTAACCACTTGCGTATCCACTCTCACCTCCACCTCTGCCGCCAACACCCCTCCCGTTCCCAAAATCGCCACCAGAAGCACCAGCCACCACCTTCTTTTCATAGATTAATACTACCCTAATTACTCCGCCAAACCAAATCCAACTACCCCTTACTGCCCTTCACTCCTCCCAGCTTCGACCCGGCATAACCTTTCAAAATATTGCTTTCAAACGTCGACACCAGTTTTTGCCTCTCCTTCCAATCTTCTATTGCCCAGTCTATCAGCCTCTCCACCAGCTTCACAATCTTTATTCCTTTCTTTTCCCATAAATAAAAAGCAATCGACCCCGGCATCGGGTTTATCTCGTTAAAATAAACTTCGCCGTTTTTATCCATCATAAAATCAATCCTGGCGATCCCTTTTCCCCCCATCGCCCTAAAAAATCTTACCGCCCCCTCCTCCACCTGACTTATCACCTTCTTCTCCACCCTCGCCGGCATCAGCCTCTGCGCCGATGCCATTCCTTTCGGGCCGTTTTTTGCCCCCCTCAAATATTTATCGTCAAAAGATAATATTTCTCCGCTGGCTACCGGCTGTTCCGTCACCGACACCAAATACGGATCGTTGCCGATTACTGAAATGTTCACCTCTGTCGGTCCCTCAATCTCCCTCTCCACCACCACTCTCTCGTCATAAGCCAGTGCCACCTCTACTCCCTCTTCCACCTCTGCCATCCCCTCTGCCCTCACTACCCCGATACTCGACCCCAACCCCGACGGTTTGATAAAAAACTTCTTCCCTGTTTTTTCTATCTTTTTTAATATTTCTTCCTTATTCTCTCGCCACTCCCCTCTCGTCACCAGCACATCTTCGGCCACTCTTAGGCCGATATCTCTCGCCACCCTTTTGGACATGTATTTATCCATCGCCACCGCCGACGCCGCCACCCCGCAACCCACATATGGCAAATTCGCCATATTCAGCCAACCCTGCATCGTGCCATCTTCACCGTTTTTCCCATGAAACACCGGAAACACCACCTCGATTTTCTCTTCCCATTCCCGCCACCCCCAAACCCCCTTCACCATAAACCTTCCTCCCCTCAAATTG
>DCTR01000022.1:21252-32131 GCA_002329385.1 Candidatus Shapirobacteria bacterium UBA1435 | reverse complement strand
TGTTTAGGATAATGGCGGGAGAGGCGGCGGCAGAAGGGGTGATAAGGCTTAGAGATGCCGGGTTGATGGCCCATATCGTTCCACAACTTATGGCCGGAGAAGGAATGGCACAGAAAGGGCATCATGTGGACGACGTGTGGACACACAATCTGAAGACACTGCAAAACTGCGCCAGCAAAGACCCGATTACCAGGCTGGCCTGCCTGTTGCACGATGTGGGCAAGCCGCGGGCGGCGAAAGGAGAAGGCGAGGACAGGACATTCCATAACCACGAAGTGATTGGCGCAAAGATCGCCGCCGAAGTCGGGCGCAGGTTAAAACTGTCGAACAAAGAAGCCGACAGACTTTACCGACTGGTGAGGTGGCATATGTTTAGTACCACCGAGGTCCAAACCGACAAGGCGGTGAGAAGATTTATCAGAAACGTCACTCCGGAATACATTGACGAAATGATCAGCCTAAGAAGGGCTGACAGGCTNNCGCCAAGGAGAGCAGTTGGAGATGGGAACTATTTAAAAAACGGGTGGTGGAAGTGCAAAAACAGCCATTTTCGATAAACGACCTAAAGATTGACGGAAACGACGTTATGAAAATCTTGGGAATAAAGCCAGGAAGAGAAGTGGGAGAAGTGCTGAAGCACCTGTTTGCCAGGGTGGAAGAAGACGCCAGTCTAAACACTAAGCGATCATTGACCGGAATGGTGAAGCAGTGGAACAAGAAATGATATAATTTGATATGGCAGCCACAGTGGCAGTCTTTTGTCGAGGGGAAAGAAGCGGAGTGGTGCGGGTGCTTGACGGCAGTCAAATGGATTTGAGGGCAACGCGAGTGACAGGCAGAAGAGGAGTAAAAATTGCCACCGAACGTGATAAAACAACAGTTTTAATTCCTCCGGGTTTTGAGGTCAGGGGAGACAACTTATTCAGCCAACCGATTGAGACCAGAGACAAACATGGACACCGAAGAACGCTAATTGAAATGCAATTTTCTGACGAAAGGCTGATGATAGCGCCAAGAAGAACGGACAAAAAAGCGGTGGAGATCAAACATCATCTGTATTAAGATTTTTTTGGTAGTTTTTTCCAGAACAAAACCAGGGGAATGGCAACGCCAACCGAGGAGTAAGTGCCGCAAGTAACGCCAATAAGTAGGGCGATGGAAAACCACCTGGTGGAGTCGCCGCCAAGAAGGACGAGAGAAAGCAACATAAAAATAATGGTCATGGAGTTGTTGAGAGAACGGACGATGGTTTCGTTGACGGCGGTGTTGGCCAGCTCCACCCAGTCAAGCTGGTAGTATTGGCGTTTTAGCTCGCGAATACGGTCAAAAGTAACCACAGTGTCGTGAACCGAGGCCGAGAGAGTGGTAAGCAGGGCGGTGACAAATAAGGCATCGAGTTCGGCGCCGAAAAAATGACCCAGGGCAGAAAAGGCACCAACGAGAATAATGGCATCGTGAAACATACCAAGTATGGCGGAGGCGCCAAAAGTAAAATCCCTAAACCGGCGGCCAATAAAGACCAGCAAGGCAAGTGAGGAAAGGACGATAGCATAGACCGTTTTTTTGAGAAGTTCGCGGCCAAGGGTCGGCCCCAGGGTTTCGAAACGTTTTTCCTGGTAGCCGGAATCAAGAGATTTGAGCTTTTCTTCGAGCTTAAGCTTTTGTTCCTGACTGACGTTTTCGAATTTCAGCTGATAATCCTGACCACTGGCAGAAATGGAGAATAGATTGGTTTGCTGGCCGGCAAACAGGGATTCGACAGCGGATTGGGGAGGCCGGGAAGGGAGAGTTATTCCCCAGACCGAACCACCGGAGAAATCGATGGAGGTTTTGAAACCCCAACGGAAGATGGAGAAAAGGGAAAAACCAATCAGCAGGAGGGAAAAAATAAAGAATAGCGGACGGAATTTCATGATATTCATTTTTTGATCCTCTCTTTGGCCAGAACCCTTAAAATGTTGCGGGTGACAAAAACTCCGGTAAAGACGCCGACCACGATCCCCAAAAGCAAGGTGACGGCAAAGCCGCGAACCATGCCAGAGCTGTTGAGGAAGTTCCAGCCAAACGGATTAAACAAAACCAAGCCAGTAATGATGGTGCAGGCGTTGGCATCCTTAATCGAGTCCCAGGCGCGGCCAAAACCCAACTCCATGGCGGTATTCCAGCTTTTGCCGGCACGTAACTCCTCTTTCATCCGCTCAAAAATAAGAATATTACTATCAACGGCCATGCCCACCGAAAGGATAAAACCAACAATGCCGGGAAAGGTTAAAGTAACGGGAATCAGCCGGTAGAGGGTGAGGGTGATCAGGCCGTAAATAACCAGACCGATATCGGCAATAAAACCCAGGTAGCCGTAATTGCCGACCATAAACAGGCAGACGACAGCCAGGCCGACCAGTCCGGCCTTAACGCCTTTATCGACAGAATCCCGGCCAAGGGTGGCACCAACGGTGGATTGTTGAATCAGCTTGATGGGGAGGGGAAGGGCCCCGGCGTTGATCTGAGCAGAGAGCGCCTTGGCCGACTGGTGGTCGAAGTTGCCGTTAATGACGGCATTGCCGTCAGGGATTACCGACTCGACCACTGGCAGACTGATGGGATAATCGTCCAAAAAAATGGCGATATGTTTGTTGAGATATTTTTGGGTGGCCGCCTCAAATAACTTGGCGCCTTCCTGATTAAATTCAAGGCTGACGACCGGCTTGCCGTTGTTTTGGTCAAGCTGAACCTGGGAACGAATCAGGTGGGAACCATTAATGCCGGTGTCATCGGCAAAGACATCAGGCAGAGTAGCAGTAGCGGTGGCCTCGGGAGCAATTTCGACTTCCCCTCGGAATGACAGCTGGGCGGTTTGACCGATAAGATCGATGGCTTCATTGATGTCGGTGACACCGGGAAGTTCGATAACCAGACGGTGGTCCTTGTCTTGCTTGGAGAGCTGAACATTGGCTTCACTAATACCGAAGAGGTTGACCCGCCGCTCGATATTGGCCTTAAGCGATTCCANNTTTTGGGCATTTGATTTGGCGGTGTCAATCTCAAAAAGCAGGGAAGAACCGCCAGCAAGGTCGAGACCGTATTTTAGATCCAGATCTTTTTGAAAATTAATCGGGCCAAGGCGGAAATTAAGGTTGGGACGGAAAAAGGTATGCTCCCAATTGATCCGGCCAAAGTGGATCTTGACCGGGATGGAAGGCGGCAGGTTGACAATCAGACAAATAAAAGTAAGGCTGATAATCGTTAAGAAAATATTCCTGGTGGGGTTGGGGGATGAGGGCATATCAGGATCGTTTGCGGTCGATTAGAGACAATTGGCGGGGGTGGCCGGTAAAAATAATTTTAAGGGCTGATTGCGGATAATTGATTTTGACAGTAGCCAGATCGCCTTCTTTGATGTCAAAATCGCGGATAGCCTTGGAGGGAATGGTGACGGCCAGACTGTTGCCGGTTTTAATTACCTTTCGGCATTGGTTTTTCATTAATATTTTTTTTAGAGAATATCCTTGGGGCTACCTATTATAACCAAAGGGCAATTCAAGAAGAAATCAACAATAAACGGGTCGCGCTTTAGGCGGCGGACCTGGAGCTCGCTTTTGTCCATAATCATGTAATTAATCTCCCGCTGGTATTTTTGTTCTTCAGATTTAGCCACTGGATCTACTTCCTTGGCGGAAATATCGCCGACGATAATAAAATCAATAGTGTTTTTGGCCTTGATCTCGCCGGCTAAAAATGAATAGTCACAGGCAAGAAGACGGATCTGGCCGGATTTTTTTTCTTGGAGTTTTTGGCCAAGACCATAAATTTTGTGGGCAATGACCAAAAGGTTGCTAAACAACGGATTGGATTTGTTGGCCCAATAAAAAAGGCGATTCCCCCGCCATTCGGATTCGAGGATGTTGGCCGACTTGAGGTTTTCCAGCTCGCGACGGACGGAATTTATCTCCTCTTCCGCAAGCCGGACGAGTTGCCGGACGTAAAAAATCTCGTTTGGTTGGGTAAAAAATATACCAATCAGTTTCTGCCGCGTCTGTGAAACTAGAAGATGCCGGATGACGCTAGAGGCCTTCATAATTTATGACCGAATTTAACGGGACAAGTTCCACCCAAACTCGGCCCGGGACCAAATCAATTTCGGCACCGGTTTTGGCATTTTTAAATTTAGTCCGGGAAGTTCGACTAGTCTTCGACCAGGTAATTTCGGTCTTGGTGCCATTCTGGAGCAAAACGCCAGTACCTTTGCCGACAACATCGTAAAGGTTGTGAAGATGGACATCGACCGACCTGGTTTCTTTGACCGATTGGATAATGACATTCTTGGCCGATATCTGTTCGTCTTCATTGAAATCCTGATGCGGTTGGCCGCCATTTAACCGCAAATACTGATTATTTGATTTGTCATATTTCCAGGCCACCGAATATTGTTTGTAGCCAGACCAAAAGTCAAAGGAAACGGTGTGGCCGTCAGCAGAAACCGGGTCGGACTTGTCGGCCTGATCGAACGACCAGTTGATAAAATTTTTGTCCCAGGAATTCTTGTTAACTTCGGTAAGATTGGTTAGTCCCCTGTCGGCGGCGATATCCCAGAGTGCCTGGGTGGAGCAATACATGGTATGTTCGGTGTCACGTTCTTCACCGGTTCTCTCCGGTTCACGACGACAAGCCTTGTAAGGCAAAGAGAATTGACTTAAATCGGACCAGGTGCCTTTGTTGTTCCAGCCGTATGAAGCGATCTGCTCGACAGCCTGGGCTTTGACGTGGGTGGTGCAGGAACCAACCTCAAGGCCGGTGGCGGGGTCTTTCGGGCGGCCGCAATTGGCACCGCCAACATGAGTGTAGAGAGGATAATCAGAGTATTCGGAAGCAAGATCGACAAAATACGATCGGGCCGACCTTACCGGACCAACATCGTATTTGTTGGCGGCACCCCTAACGGCATTACAATAAAAGACTCCCATAAAACGGGTAATACCACCCTCGGCGACGGCTTCATAAACAATATCGGCATTCTGGAGACCAGACTGGGGGCGGGAATCTTCGTGGTTTTCGATCATAACCATCAACGGACGGCGTTTTTCCCAGATGGCCCGTTCTTCTTTAGTGAACTTTTCGGCGTTTATCGGGCAGACTTCGGTCTTGGGACCGGAAAAAACCAGCGAGCCGGTTTTTTTGCCGGGGGTGGGAGTGGCAGAATCGACCACTTGCTGGTCGGGGGGAGAGGAGGGCGCGGCGTTTATACGTCGAAAAAACAGGTGGGATAGACCGGCGGCAGTCAAAAATATGCCGACGTAGAGTGATAATCTAACTACTTTTTGGTTCATCAAAAAATTAACTGTTAATAGTTTTTATTAAAGCCGTTTTTTCCTCTTTGGACAAGGCAGAACTTTGCGGTTGACCGTTTTTGATTGACTTGGCATAAATTCTGGTCAGATCGCGATTATGCAATGAAGTTATGATAACACCCGAGTCAGAATTATCCAACAGACAAAGGATAAAACTTTGATCGCCGCCGATGTCATCGAACGGATTAAAACGGGTCAGAGTAATTTTGGGGCCCGAGCCAGAGGAGGGCTGGAGGTTTTTTTTGGCTTGACGGCCCTTGGCGAAGAAGAGATAAACCAGATAAACAGAAACGCAAAAATTGACCAAAGTTAGGATGGCAAAAAAAACAGTCATGGTGATAATGTAATTGTAGCAAAGCCTTGTGCTATACTGGCTTTATTGAAATGAAAAAGGATTTGGTCTACGTAAAAAAGGACTTGGCCAAGAGCATAGTTTTGAGTTTTTTGTGTATTGCCATCATCGGTGCTATATATTATCTTGAACATTATCGTTTTTAACTTTTATTAGTTTCTTTAAAAGGGAGGTGACTAAATTAATGCCAACCATAAAGTTTTATTCGGTGAAATCGAGAAAAGCAGTTGAAGTTGATGTTTCAAAAGTTAAAAAGACTACCCTTAAAAACGGCCGTCCAGCCGCGGAAGCAGTCGACCCAGAGACAGGGACTAAAATGTTTAAGATCCTGTCGGCCGCTGAAGCTTCGCTTTTGTAATCCTACGTTTGATTATTTTTAAGATACTCCGGTTTGGCCGGAGTATCTTTGGTATCAGGGGAGAGTGATAAGTTGGATTTATCAGCCAGATTGGAGTAAAATTGAATTGGCTTCAAAGCCGTCGAGGGGCTGACTCCGACAGATAGTCGGAGAGGAAAGTCCGGACCGCAAGAAGAACAGAATCCAAACAGGTAGGAGCCGACGCAAGTTGGCAGCTTCTGCGACAGAGACGAGCAATCCGACATTGTCGGAAGAAGTGAGACGAGCACCTTTCTGGCGGAAATTTCAAGTTGAAGCGATGACCCATCTTCTGGTAGCTTCGGGTAGAAAGAATAGATAGATGGCCCTTAAACAGAATCCGGCTTAACGACAGCTTTGAAGCCCTAATTTTTGTCGCTGATAACGGTAACAATCGACTCGATGGCCAGATAGGTGGGGATGGCAAGAATGGCGCCAACGACCCCGGCAATTTTTAGACCGACGGCGATGATAAAAATGGTGACAAGAGGATTTAGGCCGACAGTGTCTTTCATAACGCGAGGAACAAGAAAATTGTTTTCAAAGAGTTGGATAATTATCCCCCAACAGATAGTAAGAAGGGCAGTGAGAGGAGAGACGGTGTAAGCGACAATGGCGGCGAAAACAGTGGCAACGGTTGGACCGATGTTGGGAACAACCTCAAGCAGACCGGCAAAAAGAGCCAAAGGAACGGCATATTTTAATCCCAGCAACAGATAACCAACATATGAGAGCAGGCCGATAATCAGCATCAGCAAAAGTTCGGCATTGATCCAGGAACCAAGGCGAGTTTCGAGACGCTCGATAATACCAATAGCCTTTTTTTCTCCTTTTTTACCGAAAATATCAGAGGCATATTTGGGAAACTTCTGGCGTTCAATCAATAGATAAAAAGTGATAACGAAAATAACAAAAGTAGAAAAAATATTGGAAAAAAGCTGGAAAGCGGTTTTGGCAATGTTGGCCGGAAGGCTTTGAAGTATTTGAAACTGCGAGGAGATATCGACTGCGGAGAGACCAAAGAGATTGACGTTGGCCAGAGTGGAAGGCAAAATACGAATCAGCTCGGTGGTCTGTTCAACAAGAATAGGGATCAGCCCGGCAAAGGAGAAGGAAATTACCGCCAGGATGGCAAGGTAAATTAAGATGATGGCCAAAGGACGGGAAACTTTGGCTTTTTCCAAAGCCTGAACGGTGGGGTTAATGGACTCCATGAACATAAAACAGACAAAAAAGAGCAGAAGCAGGCCCCTAATCTGCCAAAGAATCCAAAGAGAGAAGACCAGAACAATAGTAAAAACGATGCTTCGGGAAGAAATCTCAACCTTGGTGCCATTGGTTAACATGGTTTATTGTACCATCTGACAACGTAATCAACGATTTTTTGACAGGGAGTTTGGGAAATGTCAAAAAAGACGGCCTTGGTAAACCGCCGGTGGTAGGTTTTTTGGCGGCGGGCATAGGCGTGCTCGTCTTTCTGCCATTGCCTTAGGCAGGAATCAAAAACCCTGGGATCCTTTTTTAAGAAGTAAGGAGAAAACTCCTTATAAGCCAGGCAATTCAGCCCGGGGTCGGAAAAGTGGTATTTAGCCAATAACCGGTCGATCTCTGACAACAAACCACCGTCGAGGCGTTGTTTGATCCTGGCATCGATCCGGTCGAAAAGAAAACGGTTGGGAGCGGTAAGAGATATATGCAGGCAACAGTTTGAGGGGAGGGGTGAAGGCCTGTCGGGTTGACGACTTAGTTTAATTTCGATTTTGCGGATCAGCCGATGGGGGTTGTGACGGTCAGAATTGTTGAGAAGACGGAAGGATTGACCGTCGAGCAGACGATAAATATATTGAAGGTAAGATACCGGCAGAGGATTAAGCAGACGGCGCAAAAGGGGCTTGGGAGGAATAGAGAAAGTCGGCTGAGGGCTAAGAATCGATTCAATGTATTGTCCAGACCCACCAACCACAATCGGCAAAAGGCCGCGATTTTGAATATCGATGATTTTGGAGACAGCCAAAGGACGATATTGGGCAACAGAAAAAGGGGAAGAGGGAGGAACAAGATCAATCAGGTGGACGGGGGTGGTTTTGGGGTGGTCTTTGCCGGTGCCGATATCCATGCCCCGATAGATTTGGCGTGAATCGGCAGAAACTAACTCGCCGCCGAGTTTCCGGGCGATCTTAACCGCCAGACCAGTTTTGCCGGTAGCGGTTGGGCCAGAAATTATTAGCAGTCTGGAGATCATCGGACTAAATGTTGAACCTAAATTCGACAATGTCGTCTGGGCGCATCTGATAATCTTTACCTTCATGACGGAGCAGGCCGTTTGATCTGGCACCTTCCCAGCCTTGACAACGGACAAAATCATCAAAAGAAACTATTTCGGCCATGATAAAACCCCGCTCGAAATCGGTATGAATGGCTCCAGCCGCCTGGGGAGCAGTGGCACCCTGACGAATAGTCCACGCCCTGACTTCCTTGACACCGGCAGTATAGAAGGATTGTAAACCGAGAGTCTGATAGGCCTTCTGGATAACCCTTTCCAGGCCGGATTGGCCAACACCAAGTGAACGGAGATAATCATGCCGGTCGGGAGGGGGCAGTTCGGACAATTCAAATTCGATTTTGGCACAGACGGGGATAACCGACTCAAAATTTTTCAGATCGGTTTTCCATTGGGTAATGTTTTTGTAGGTGTCTTCGTCAACATTGGCAACAATAAAGTATGGCTTGGCGGTAAGAAGAAAAAAATCTTTGAGCAATTCTTGCTCCTCTGCCGTCAAGGAGATATTGATTGCCAGAGTCCCCTGCTCCAAAGAGGCCTTAAGCTTTTGGGCAAGAAGGAATTTTTTGCCGTCTTTTTCTTTGGCATTGTTTTTGTTCTGANNTGTTCAGATCAAGATAACGATCAACCGAATCAAGATCTTTGATGATCAATTCAGCACAGACCACTTCAAAATCACCCTGGGGATCGGAGGAACCTTCACGGATAATGTTTTGATCAGAAAAATTACGAACGACGTGGCAGATTGCCTGGCAATCACGAATATTGTTTAAGAACTTATTGCCCAGGCCCTGCCCCTGGGAGGCACCCTTAACCAAGCCAGCGATATCGACAAATTCGACAGCGGCAGGAACGACCTTTTGGCTGGAGACAATGGAGGCCAAGACTGATAAATGCTGATCGGGAACTTCAACCACGCCAACATTGGGATCGATGGTACAAAACGGATAGTTGCTGGCATCGGCAACCTTTCGGCCCAGCAAGGCATTAAACAGGGTCGACTTGCCAACATTAGGGAGACCGACAATGGCGATACTTAGATTGGGCATTTTGTGGACGGTGGCACGGATTTACTAACGACCTAATTATACCTGATATCCGGGCAATTGAAGTCTGGGGCTTTAGGGGGAGGGGGCCAAGGTAAACTCATTTGGGGCGGAGAGAGCGGAAACGGTAATATTGTCCCCTTCTTTTATCTCACCGGACAAAATCGCCCGGCTGATAATGTCGGATAGGGTCAAGTCGATAGCCCGGCGGAGGGGACGGGCGCCGAAAGCCGGATCGAAATTTTCCCTTACCAGCTTGGCCGGCACCTGCTCGTCAAAACTAACCAGGATATTTCTTAATTTAAGATTGTTTTGGAGATCCTTGAGCAACAACCCCGCCACCTGAACTAACTTTGACTGATCAAGCGGTTCGAAGACGACAACGCCGTCAAAACGGTTGATAAACTCGGGGGAAAAAACTTGGCTTTTTTGGACAAAGTCGACGACTTCGGTCTGCAAGCGATCGCCGCTTACACCGGAACCGACCAGTTGACGGATATGTTCGGCACCGGCATTGGAGGTGGCGATGACAAACAGATGGCTACAAATAATTTTTTGACCAAAAGCGTCAGTGATATAACCTTCATCCAGCAAGGTAAGAAAAAGGTTGAAAATTTCGGGAGGAGATTTTTCAATCTCGTCGAGAAGAAGAAGGCTAGCGGGCTGGTTTTTGATGGCGGAGGTGAGTTCGCCGGGCTGATTTTGGGCGGCGGAACCAATGAGGCGGGCAACGCCTTCAGGTCCGACGTATTGGGCCATATCAAAACGGATTATTTTGGTGCCAGAACCGTAATAAACCTTTGCCAAAACCTTGGCGGTTTGGGTTTTGCCGACCCCGCTTGGTCCAAGAAATAAAAACGAACCAACCGGACGTTTTTCATCTTTCAGACCAACAGAACGACTGCGAAGGCTTTTGGCAATTAAGGAAACGGCCGAGTCCTGGTTAATCAATTCCTGGTGAATAATCTGTTCAAGGTTGGAGAGTTGTTGCTTTTCAGATTCAGTCAGCCGGGCAAGAGGAATTTTGGTTTTGAGGGAAATAATTTCGTTTACCTGATCGACGGTGACCACGCCGCCGTTGGGAGGCAAAGAAGCGGCCACTTCCCCAAGTAAATCGAGAGTTTTTTCCGGAAAGGGCGTTTCGGTGATATAGCGTTCCGACCCATCAAGAAGGGCATTGATGGCGGAAATGGAAAAAATCAGGCCGGTAGAAGCTTCCTTTTGCGATGCGGCCAAGAAGAGAATTTTTTTGGCTTCCTCTTTGGAGGGAGGAAGAACTTCAATCGGGTCAAAATATTTGGATAAACGTGAATCGCGGGAGAGAAAGCGCTGATAGTCAACAGACGACATGACGGCGATAATTTTCAGACTGCTTTTTTCGAGTGCGGAAGCAATGATATCGGTAAAATCGTAACCAGCAACATCCTGATTGATGACCTGGTGAAGATTTTTGACGACCAAAACAAAATCTCCCGCCCG
>DCTR01000022.1:0-21241 GCA_002329385.1 Candidatus Shapirobacteria bacterium UBA1435 | reverse complement strand
AGAGAGACGATGCGGCGGAAGGCAAACTGGTTACCAAGCTGGCCAGTGCTTGCCTCGTGAGCAAATTGGTAGACAACCGTCATCTTGCCAACACCGGACTGGCCAATAAGAAAGACGTTTTTGGAGGACTTGAGAGCGGACTGGATGCGTTCGACAATCTGACGGCGACCAACCAGATTTTGATAAAAACCTTTTTTCCGGTTTAGATTTTGGGAGTAGTTGTTAAGAGTGGGAGTGTAGCCGGAAATTAATTCCAGTCCAATACCTGAATGGCCGTAGTTTTTGAGGCTGTTTTCCAGCCGACGGTCGGCGGCGATTTTTTCGTCCCACCAAGTGGCGAGATCAACAAAGTCGGAAGGTTTAAGACCAAGGCGTCTTAAATCATGGCCAAATGTCGGGCTTGAGTCAATGATCCAGCTAACGATTCCCTGATAGTTTGCAGGCTGAAAAGAAGAGACGGCAGCCGACGGATCGATGGCTGAAAAAAGATCATGGGCCGAAGTGTCGGCAAGGTGTTCGGTGAAGAATTTTCCGGCAGGAGAAGACAAAAATAGCTTGGCGGCCGATGACGGATTGGATTTGATGCGGGCAACCAACTCCTGGAAGACGGAAGAATCGTGGTTCTTGGTCCGATAATACTGGCCAAGACTGACAAAGGGAAAAAACAACCATAAAACCAAACCGACCAAACCGACAACCAGATAAATCAGGGCGACCAAAAAACCGACAAAAAGAAGCGACAGCCGAACACTGAAACCGATACCAATCGAAATCAAATTAAAAGTCAGATTTTCCAACACTTTTTTGATATCAAGGCCAACATAATCGTCACTAACCATTTTTTTCCAGGGGGAAAAAAGTGTTTTAAGGAGAACAGGGAAAGAAAAAAAGTGATTAAGGCGACGAAAAAGATAGCCACAACCCCGAAGATATAGTTTTAAACCATGGGTGTAGTGCCAAAGGAGATAATCCATAAACTTAATTGATGATATCAGAAAAAAATACCTCTCCTTTTAGGAGAGGTATTTAGGATGCAGGAAAAAAGAGAATTATTTGACCATCTTTTTGATTTTGGTACCAGGGATGTATCGGGGCATGCGTCGGGCCACAATTTTTTTAGCCTCTTTGGAGCCGATAGCCTTGATGGTTTTGGCCTTGAACATTTTGGTTTTGAAAGTACCAAAACCAGAAAGTTTGACGACCTCGCCAGCCGAAAGAGCCTTCATAATTTCGGAGAGGAAGGTCTCGACAGCTACCTTGGCAGCTTTCTTACTAAGTTTGGCCTTTTGGGACACCAGTTCAATGAGTTCTTTTTTGGTCATGTTTTTATGAACAATTAATAATTCATCCCCATTTTAGCTGATTTACCGGGGAATGCAAGTGTTATTATTCGGTTTTTACCGCATTTTTATTGATTTTACTACCGACCACTACAGCACTGGTGCGTAGCTCCCGAACGACAGTTACCTTAATTTGGCCTGCCCATTTTGCCTCTTCTTCCAGCTCTTGTGCAATATTCTGACTTAGAACAGTGGCTTCAGAATCTGATACTTGCTGTGGTTCGACAATAACCATAACTTCACGACCAGCCTGGTAGGCGGCAACACTAACAACGCCGGGATATTTTTTGGCAATATCTTCAATATTTTTCATCCGCTTAAGATACTCTTCGTGGACTTCGTAACGAGCGCCGGGACGGGTGCCGGAAGCGGCGTCGCCGATATAGACAATGGCTGATTCGACGGTAGAAAAGCCCTTATCCTCGTGGTGTTCGGAGACACAGTCGACAACCGCCTTGGGGATCTTATAGCGGTTGAGCAGATCGATACCAAGGTCGATATGGGTGCCTTCCTGATCGGAGACAACTTTGCCAATGTCATGGAGTAGGGCACCAAGACGAACGGTATTGACATCGGCTTTGAGCTCGTGGGCAACAGCAATGGCAATCTTGGTGGCCTCGATGGTGTGCTTAGCCAGGTTCTGACCGTAGGAAAATCTGAACTTATATTTACCAACCTCCCTAATCAGATCGACCGGCAAATTATAAACACCAACCTCCTGGGAGATACGCTTACCTTCGTTGAGAAGAATCTTGTCCATGTCGGCTTTGGTCTGAGCGACAATTTGCTCAATCCGAAGCGGCTGAATGCGGCCATCTTTGATCAGCTTCTCTAACGACAATCTGGCGATCTCGCGACGGGTGGAATCGAAGGAGGAGATGCGAATATCGTTGCTTTCGTCCAGCTCGATTTCAACCCCGGTGGCTTTTTCGAAAGCTCTGATATTGCGCCCTTCCCTACCGATTATCTTGCCTTTGATTTTTTCATCGGGAAGGGTGATGGTGGAAACGGTATATTCGGCAACATAGTCGGTAATACCGTGACGGATGGCTTCAACCAAAATTTCTTTAGCCAGTTCATCCTCGCGTTGTTTGAGGTCAGTCTTGGCCTCTTCGACCTTTTTGGCAATCCAGGTGGCTAGTTTTTTCTCGGTGCTGCTTAGAATCAGCTGCTTGGCTTTCTCGAGATCGAGGCCGGATATTTGTTCGAGTTTTTCGAGCTGTTTTTTGTAAACATCATCAAGAGAGGCAAGTTTTTGGCGAAGTTCTTCGTTTTGGCGGTCGACGGACCTTTCTTTCTCAATCAGGTATTTTTCTTTTTCATCGAGAGAGTTTAAACGCTGAAAAATTTCCTGCTCTTTGGCTTTGGCTTCGGCTTCAAGCCGTCTGGCGTTATCGAGGGCCTTTTTGGCCGCCTGGGCATCAAAGGAAGACGAAGGAGCCGAGGGAGATGGTTTGGGTGATTTTTTGGCAGCGAATTCAACCCGGTTGCTGGTCTGCTTTGGCGGGGCGGCAGATGGCGAGGGCGGCAGGACAGCTTCGGGAATCGGCTTGCCCGAAAAGATATCTTTAACTTTATTAAGAAAAGAATTAAACATAAAACCCCTTTACTTTTTACGCGCAAAACACCCTATTTAGGAAAGGCAAAAGTGACGTTGAGACGGAAGAGAGGAAAAATAATCTAGTGACATTTTGCTGTATTTTGGGTAAAAAGTGTCTAAACTATTAAAATTAAACAACCAATCAAGTAACAGTGTATTTTAACCGGATAAACGGATATCGTCAATCGCGTTGTTTATTTGCTGAAGCGAAAATCCGCGACGATAGAGGCGTGACCTTAGGCGGTTGACAATGGAAACCTGACGAAGCTGGGAGGGAGAAGCAATCTGCTTGAGAATAATTTTTTTGAGGGTGTCAGCCTGTTGGTCCTGGCCGGGTAAATATGGCCTGAACTGGGAAGGGGTAAAACCAAACTGACTAAGCCTGCTGGCAATAAAGACGGGGGATTTTAGGCGATGGCGACGGATAAAGGCAGTGATAAAGTCCTGGGGGTTAAGCAGCTGGCGGCGGGAGAGGTGGTCTTGCACTTGAGAAACGACCGACTGATCAATCAGCTGTAGCGGGTAGCGGTATTTTTGGCAAATTACATTGCGACGCCGGGCAAGACGGAGGGCAAGCAACTTGGGAGACTGGGGTGAGGCAGCGATCAGTTTCAGAGAATAATCCAAAAGAAGATCAAAAACCGACCGGGTCAACAGGGAAGAAAACCCTTTTTCGTCAAGTAGGCTACCGGCAGACAGTTTGAGGGCGGCAACACTATCGGCGTGAAGGACGACAGAAAGATCGTTTAATAGGACTAAACAGTTTGACGAATGAGAGGAGGGACGGATTTGTTTGACCTGAAGCGAGAGGCTACTCATCGTGTGGACTTTCGGAGCCGGAGTCATCGGCTAGTGGAGCAATTATGGGCTTGGAATCAGGATTTCGGACTTTTTCCCAAATATCATCTTTTAAGGAATGACTGATTTTTGGGTTATCTTTGAGATATCTTTTGGCCCCCTCGCGGCCCTGGATGTTTTGGTCACCGACTTTGAAAAAAGCGCCCGATTTGGTGATCAGGTTATAGTTGACCGCCAAATCAACCAGACTACCATAGATGGAGATGCCTTCCGAGTTAAGAATGTCGAATTCGGCCTCCTTGAAAGGAGGGGCGACCTTGTTTTTGATGACCCGAGCACGATGCTGCGAGCCGATAGACTCGCCGGTGGAAGTTTTGATGTTGGCGATTTTGCGTAGATCGATGCGGACTGAGGCGTAGAATTTTAGCGCCAGACCACCGGGGGTGGTTTCGGGATTACCAAACATAATACCGATTTTTTGCCTGATCTGGTTGGTAAAAATAACAACAGCCTTAGATTTGGAGATGGCGCCCGTCAATTTACGAAGAGCCTGGGACATCAGCCTGGCCTGAACACCAACCATCGAATCGCCCATCTCCCCTTCAATCTCGGCTCGGGGGACTAAGGCGGCCACAGAATCGACAACAATAACATCAACGGCGTTAGAACGGACAAGGGTTTCGACGATCTCGAGGGCCTGTTCACCATTATCCGGTTGGGAGATCAGAAGCTCGTCAAGGTTGACTCCGACAGCCGCGGCGCGGGCAGGATCGAGGGCGTGTTCGGCGTCGATAAAGGCGGCGGTGCCGCCAGCTTTCTGCGCCTCGGCAACAACATGTAGGGCGACAGTGGTTTTGCCAGAGGCCTCGGGACCAAAAATTTCGGTAACCCGACCACGAGGCAAACCGCCAACACCAAGAGCAATATCGAGGGGAAGGCAACCAGTGGGAATAACTTCAACTGCCATGTCGGCCTTCCTTTCACCCATTTTCATAATCGAACCCTCGCCGAACTGTTTTTTAATCAATTCGAGGGCATTTTTGACAGCTTCGGTTTTCTTTTCCTGGAGAGTGTTCCCTTTGACGGAAGAAATATTTTTCTTGGGTCTCATTTTTAGCTAAATTAATATCTGTTCACATACTATAAACTGGTAAGGGTATTGTCAATAAGGAAAACCGAAGAAAACCCAAAGACAGAAAAAGCGAGGAAAAACGGTTGGGAGAAAAAGGAATATATGCTAAAATCCTTTGTTGACAACGGGGATTGGCGCAATTGGCTAGCGCGCACGTATGGGGTGCGTGAGGTTGCTGGTTCGAATCCAGTATCCCCGACTCGACAAATGCTCCTTTGCGGGATTAGTTAATCGGTATAACTTCACTTTTCCAAAGTGATATGACGGGTTCGACTCCCGTATCCCGCTCNNGGTTCGAATCCAGTATCCCCGACTTTATTTTGACGAAGATGCCGATTCGGCAATTAAGCGACGAGCAAGATCAGTGGCCCGGGGAAAGTCAAAGGGTTTGTTGATGGCAGCATCAAAGCCGTAGCGCAGCTGGTCGTCCTGAAGCTGCTGGGGAGATTTGCCAATGGAAAAGTCACCACTCATCAGAACCATGGGGGTGTTACGGGTTTCGGGTTGATCTTTAAGGCGCCTAATTAGATCGACGCCCTTCATGCCAGAACCAAGATTGTTGTCGGAAAAGATTAAGGAGGGGGAGCCGTGATCGCGGACATAATCAGCCAACTCTTCGGCGGTGGCAAAGGTGGTGACAACAGCTCCTTGCCTTTCAAACCACCTCTTAAACAATTCGCGGTTTACGGGTTCGTCTTCGGCGACCAAAATGGTTGCGGATTGAAGAACGTTTTCTTTCGGTCCGGGTTGAATGGTTGTTCTCTCTCGATCCATGGGCCAATTATATCTGAAAACGAGAGACCTTGGTAGATGAACTTAGGAAACCAGATAAACAGTGTCTCCCTCTTTGACCGGCTGGATGACTTTTAGGCCAACCTCGTCGCCAATTTTGGCTTCGGTGACCGGGGCGTGATCTACCTGCATGGAATCGACGGTCTGGACAAAACCGATACCATCTTCGCCGATTTGGATTTGGTCGCCAGCCTTGACCGGGGCATCGGTGAGGCTAAGAACCGCCACTTGGATTTTGTCGAAATAATGAGTAATCACTCCTATTTTGCTATTCAAGATAGTCTCACCTCCTTTAGATTAACTTAGGTAATTGTATCAAACCCGAAGGAGTGTTGGCCCAGCGGTCATGGTTTGACGTTTTCCACCAAAAGATAACCAAGGCTTAGTTTTTGCCTGGAAATCGAAGCGCCAGATGGCCGGATAGTGCAGGCATCGACACAATCAGACAAAGATGGTATTCTAACCGATATGGATTTCAAGGAAAAACCGCACTCAGTGTTGCCGCTTACAACCGACAAACGGTTGCACGAGGAAGAGGGCTTAAAAAGGAAAAAACGGATGGTTAAGGTGGCTACCCAGCAGGCAACCAAAATATTAAACGACAAATTCAACGGTAAATTGGGGTTGGCTTAGAGAAAAGACAGGGCAAGAGAGAGCAGACAAAGATAAATACTAAAGAGCCAATTTTTTCTTGAGACAGTTGTCTTTTTTAACAGACGAAAAGCGAACAGGCCAATAAAGAAGGTGGTGGCAAAATAAACCAAATATTGAGGTTGAGAAAGAAAACCACCGGCAATTGATCGAAACTCGAGAAGAGAAGACCCAAGCGAAGCAGGAACAAAAAGGGCAAAAGAAAAATCGAAAGCAAGGGACGGATTTAGGCCAACCAAGGAAGCGGCAAACAAGGTGGCGCCGGAGCGAGAAATACCAGGAAGAATGGCAACGGCCTGAAATAAGCCAATAAACAGCGCCCGAAAAAAATTAAGCGGACGATTATTGACGGGGAGGAACCTGGCGGCAACTAGAAGTAGGGCAGTGATAAGAAACAACACCGACAAGGGAGGATCGGCAAAAGCAGTTTCTATCTGGTCCTTAAAAA
This sequence comes from Candidatus Shapirobacteria bacterium UBA1435, assembly GCA_002329385.1. Lineage (GTDB taxonomy): Bacteria > Patescibacteriota > Microgenomatia > UBA12405 > UBA12405 > UBA1435. The sequence continues at coordinate 14,480 of DCTR01000022.1, read as the reverse complement.
GCAGGCCGATGATGCCGGCGGGCAAGGAACCGAGGATGATGTATAAGAAATTCTGGCGAAGAAAATCGAACCGGCTTTGAAAATAAAGGAGAACAACTAGAAGGGTGGCAAGGTGGAGAAAAACCGTAAACGACAAGGACGGAGTCAGACTAAACAGTTTCTGGACTAAAAACAGATGACCAGACGACGAAACCGGGACAAATTCGGTTACCCCCTGGACTAGGGAAAGGAAAAGGCCGGATAACAAGTTCATAATACCCGATTAACGCTTTGGAGACTGTTTTTGGCGTCTGGCCTTACCGCCGGTGCCAACCATTCGCTTTTGACGGACACGGGAATCAACGGTCAAAAGGCCGGCGCCACGCAAGACCGAAGTCAGGGCGGGGTCGGTCTTTTGGACAGCACGAGAGAGGGCAAGAATAAGAGCCTCTTTTTGGCCATTGATACCACCGCCGGAGAGTCTGGCGGTAAAACTATGTTTGGATTTCAAACCGGAGAATGGGCGAGCCAGATCTAGTTGGAGAGTGCTTTGACCAAAATATTTGTCAACCGGGCGACCATTGACGGTGTTAGCACCTTCAGAAAGAAAAAGTTTGACAGTAGCGACAGAGGATTTCCGGCGACCAACGGCATAAAAATAATTATTTTGAGCGGTTTTTTTGGGCATAAATTTTATTTAAGTTTATCAGCGTAAGGATGCTGGGAATCTAGAAAAACTTTTAACCGGGAAATTCGGCGGTCACGGAGTTTATTTTTGGGCAACATGCCATAGACGCTATGAATAATCACCTTCTTCGGATCTCTGATCATCATTTCCTTATAGGTCAATTCTTTAATACCGCCGGGATAGCCAGTATGGTGATAATAGACTTTTTCGTTAGCCTTGTTGCCACTGACAGTAATGGAGGCGGCGTTGACAGCGACCACATAAGCGCCATCGTCGCGATGAAAAGAGAAATCGGAATTATTTTTACCCATGAGAAGAGCGGCGATTTGGGTAGAAACGCGACCCAGGGTCTGACCATTAAGGTCGACTAAAAACCATTTTCTATTTTGACATTCTCCTTTTCGTTGGGTGGTGGAATTCATTTGGTTGTCTCCTTTTTAACTGTCGATTTGACTTTGGCGGGAGATGGTTTTTTGATAGTCTTGTCTGTCTTTGGGGAATTCTTGGTTTTGTCGTCAGCTTTGGATGGCTTGACAGCAACCGGGGGTTTGACGTCCTGATAAAAAGCAAGTTTAACCATTAAGGAATCGTCTCCCTGGCGGAATTTGATTTTGGCGGTCTTAAGAAAATTGGAACTTCTGCCGTTAAAGGAGTTCTTATAGAATTCGACAAGACGACGGGCTAGGTTTCTGTCTGGAACATATCGGGAGAGCAAGCGGCAGGCCTCAAGGTTGGTTTGAGAAACAAGCCTGGTGCAGATTTTTTCAGCAAGAGGGGTTAGGGCCTTGACCTTGGCAGCGGTGGTGGTGATTGAACCACGCAAAAACAGGCTATTGATTTGCGTTCGAAAGAGAGCCTGACGCGTATGATGGTTTCTGCCTAGTTTTTTCCCAAAGATACGATGTTTCATATAACGCTATTTCCAAATAAATCCTTTTTCCTTGAGCCAACCATCAATAATTTTAAGCGATTTTTCACCGACGTTTTTGGCCTTGCTGACTTCTGCCCGGCCGGCCTTGATCAAGGTGTCGATGGTGGTGTATCCGGCTTTTTTGAGAGCATTGGTCACTCTTAGAGGAAGTTCGATTTCTTCAACGGAAATATCATAACCTTGTGAAATAGGCAGAGCGGAAAGAGTAACAACCTCGTCTTCATATTCTTTCGGGTCAAAGATCTGGGAGTAACAATTGACCAGGTCTTTGGCGGCCAACTTGAGGGCTTTAACCGGTTCGATAGAGCCGTCAGTCCAAAGCTCCAAAACAAGCTTGTCATAATTTGATTTTTTGCCAAGCCGTGTCGGTTCGACGGCATAGTTAACCTTGGTGATAGGAGTAAAAGAAGCGTCGAGGATTATCTCGCCAACAACATCAGTTTTTTGCTCACGAGCGAGAGTGTAGCCCACTCCCCTTTCGACGGTTAACTCCATCTTGAGGGATGATTTGGCATCAGAGAGAGTGGCGATATGTTGCTCCGGATTTGACACACGACAGACTTCAGAATCCTCGATGTCGGCGGCAGTGACTGGCCCCGGACCCTTTTTGGAAAGATTGAGAACGACTGGCTCGTTTTTGGAATAATTAAATTTAATTTTTTTGAGATTAAGTGAAACTTCAACCAAATCTTCCTTGACTCCAGGCAAAGTGGTAAAAAGATGGCTAGCACCATCGACCTTAATGCGGGTGATGGCCGCCCCGGGGACGGTGATTAAAAGAACCCGGCGAAGACTGTTACCGACGGTGTGACCAAGGCCGCCAAATAGAGGAGAGAGTTCAAACTTGCCGTAGTTGTCTGACTCCTTAATGGTTTTTAAGTGAAATTTGCTGGTATCAATCATATTTGTTATTAATTTTTATCTGGAATAATATTCAACTATTAAATTGATATCGATGTCGGCAGTGGGGAGATCGTCGACTGATGGCATTTTGGTGATTTTTAGGCTGAATTTTTTGAGGTCGACGTTAAACCAACCGGGAATTTTGAGGTCTTTGTCGTTGGCACGAAAAATATCTTTGACTTTGTCGATTGCCACCGGATTCAGGCTAATTTCGTCACCGATCTTGACGGTGTAGGAGCAGATACTAACCGGTTGGCCGTTGACGAGAACATTACCATGGCTGATTAACTGTTTGGCGTGACTTCTGGAGGAAGAGAGGCCGGAAGAGTGCAAGACGCTATCAAGCCGCCTTTCGAGAAGGACGAGGAGATTGTGGCCAACCTGACCTTTGACTTTCTTGGCTCGATCAAAGATATTTTTAAACTGCGTTTCGTTGACGCCGTAAATTCTTTTGGCTTTCTGCTTAGCCCGCAATTGAAGACCGTAATCTGTGGGTTTTTTGGCCCTTTTGATGCCGTGCATACCAGGAGGAACAGCGCCTTTCTTTTCGAGAGGACATTTGGCGGAAAAACAGCGGGAAGACTTTAGGTAGAGCTTTTGGCCTTCCGCCCGACACAGCCGGCATTTGGAATCTGAAGTAATTCTACTCATAAGGATTTAGATGCTTCTTTGTTTGGGAGGCCGGGGGCCATTGTGGGGAACTGGAGTAATGTCGGCAATCATTTCCACCTCAAAATCCCTTTTGGTGCGAAGATGACGGAGAGCGGCATCACGGCCGACGCCCGGACCCTTCAGATAAACGGATAATTTTTTCATTCCATATTTTCTGGCCTCATCGAGGACTTTTTCGATGGCGGTGGTGGCAGCATAGGGAGTAGACTTGCGCGCACCTTTAAAACCAACATTTCCCGAACTTGACCAGGAAAGAACATTGCCCCTGGGGTCAGTGATAGTAACAATTGTATTGTTGAAAGTGGAACTAACATAAAGGCGCCCTTCAGCAAAACTCTGATATTGTTTTTTCTTTGGGGCAGAAGTAGTAGGGGTAGTGGTAGTGTTGGCCATAGAATTTTAGGAATTTTTGGCTACAGTTGCGGCTTTTTGCTGGGTTTCGATTTTTGCCCAAGCTTCTTTGGTAAGCGAACCAACCGTCTTTTTTCTACCTTTACGGGTGCGGGAGTTTGATTTGGTCCTCTGGCCTCTGACCGGCAAACCGACGATGTGGCGAATGCCCCGGTAAGCCCTAATTGCCTTTAAACGGTCGATATTTTCACGAATTTCTTTTTTTAAATCACCCTCGACAGTAAAATTTTCCAAAGCCTTCATCAGGTTACCGATATCGTCACGAGAGAGATCTTTTATGCGGGTGTCGGGGTTGATTTTGGCTGATTTGACGAGCTTTTTGACATTTGTCCGACCAATACCATAAAAACGGGTCAGGCCAATTTCAGCCCTTTCGTTGTCTGGTATTTCGACTCCGGAGATCCTCATATTGGTTATCCCTGTTTTTGGGTATGTTTTTTGGTAGAACAAATAACACGACGGCGACCCTTGCGAATCACTATTTTACAATTTTTACATCGTTTTTTGACGCTGGATTTGACCTTCATGTTGAGACTTGGATATTGTAACCTAAAGTTGGCCCAATATCAAAGACTAAATTGTATAGACTATCCCCGATAGACGATACGGCCTTTATTACCGTCGGGGCTTAAGACTAGGGAAACCGTATCGCCTGCCATAATGCGAATGTGATACATCCTCAATCTTCCGGCCAGATAGGCAATAATTTCTTTATCATTTTCGAGTTTGACACGAAAAAGAGTATTGGGGAGAACTTCGGTAACGACGCCTTTTACTTGGGCTTCATTGGGCATATTTTACGAGAGTAGATGATGAATGGTTAAAGTTTCTCCATGGCAGACGACAGGTCGGCGCTTGGAGGTTTTGAGGATATAAGCTGATCGATATATTGACAGATATCGGAAAAAATGTTTTCAATGGAGCGATTGGCGTCAACATCAAACAGCTTTGACTTCTGGCGAAAATAGTTGAGAATCGGAGCGATATTCTGACGGTATGACTGATACTGCCGGGCAATACTTTGGGGAGTGTCGTCGGTACGGGTTTCGAGATGGAACTTTTTACCCTGGGCTTCATTAAGGGCGCGGCGGTTGGCGATTTCGGCAAAATCGATATTGAGGTGGATAAGGGCATCAACAGACTGGTTAAAATCAGAAAGGTATTCTTCGACCAAGGGTCCCTGATTAATAGCGCGGGGGTAGCCGTCAAGAATGAAATTTTGATTATTGATTTTTCTAAGGGCGGCTTTTAGGACGGAAAAGGTGATTTCGTCGGGAACCCATCTGCCCTGATCGATAAATAGTTTTGCCCTAACGCCAAGCTCTGTGCCCATGGAAATCTGGTCACGAAGCAATTGTCCCATAGATATATTGGCCAGGCCGTATTTGGTAGCAATTAGGGTAGCTTGCTGGGTAACACCGCCTCCAGAGGGACCAACAATAAACAGATTTAACGACATTTGATCTATAGTATTTATATTAGTTTATCGATTGTTTGGGCAATATCAGCAAAGATCGGCTCGATCGGCCGATTGCCGTCAACTTCGAAAAGTTGGTTTTTCTGGCGATAATAATCAAGGATAGGGGCAATGTTGTTTTCGTAAAGCACTTTTTGGCGATTGGCGATGGCTTCGGGGGTGTTGTCGGTGCGGTCTTTCTCCTGGAAATCCTGACCCATTTTTTGGCGTCTTTTGATTATTTCCAGAAAGTCAACCTTCAGGTGAATAACCAGCGAAGCGGGGTGGCCGGAGGCGGCTAAATAGTCGTCGATAAATTTGCCCTGACCAAGCAGCCGAGGAAAGCCGTCAACGATAAAATTCTGGTTGCCAATTTGTTGCAAGTGTCCGGCCAAAAGATCACAAGTGGTTTGGTCTGGGACTGGAACACCCTGATCCAGGTAAGATTTGACCTGGGTGCCGATTTGCGAGCCAGCGGCGATTTCGTCGCGGAAAAGCTGGCCCATGGAGAAATGTTTGAGGTTGTATTTTTGAGCGATCAATTTGGCCTGGGTTGATTTACCACAACCAGAGGGACCGATGATGAAAAGATTGAGAGACATAGGTTTAGTAATTAATAAGTTAGTTTATCGTAATTATGCATTTGGACGACGTTTTCGATTTTTCTGGTCAACTCGATTACCACCGAGACAACGATTAGGACACTAGTGCCGCCAATAGTGAGGGTGGAAACGTTGGTAACTTTTTGAACGATCAGCGGGGCAATAGCGATCAGTCCTAAAAAAACAGCACCAATAACTAAAACACGATTGATAAGGTAGCTAAGCCGTTTTTCAGTGGAGATGCCAGGACGGATGCCAGGGATAAAACCACCAGATTTGCGTAATTCTTCGGCAATGTCGTGGGGCTTAAAGATGACAGAAGTGTAGAAATAAGTAAAACCCAGGACAAGAAGAAAATAAAAGATGATGTAGGGAATACCATCGGTGCCGAAAAAACTAACCAACCAGCGACCAAAGGAGGAGACAAACGGACTGGAAACGCGACCAAGAAACTGGCCGGCCAAGGAAGGCATGGTGGCTAAAGAAACGGCAAAAATTATTGGCATGACACCAGCAGTATCAACCTTAATTGGCAAATAAGTCGACTGCGCCCTTTTGGCATAATTGATAGGGACACGAAGTACCGCCTCCTCAACCATGACAATGCCCAAGATCATGGCGAAGGCGATAGCAGCAAAAACGACCATACTGGCAAGGTTTTGCGGATTGGAAAAATCAGTGATGGAAAGGGTTTGATAAATGCTGATAGGTAAACGACCGACAATGCCAGCAAAAATTATCATAGATGTGCCGTTGCCCACGCCAAACTGGTTGATTAACTCTCCCAAAAAAACCATAATCATAGTGCCAGCAACCATGCTAAGCACCAGGGCTACCAAGGTAAGCGGCGAGAGATTGGCGATGATCTGTTGGGAACGAAGCAAGCTATACATACCGACAGATTGGACTACGGCGATGGGAATAGTGGCAATCCTGATATATTGGTTAATTTTTGCCCGGCCATATTCCCCTTCTTTATTTAGTTCTTCCAACTGGGGAACGACCATAGTTAAAAGCTGCATCATTACCGAAGCGTTGATGTAAGGAGTCAGGCCAAGAGCGGCAACAGAAAAATTAGCCAGAGTGCCGCCGGAGAAAATATCCAAAAGGGAAAGAAGTTGGTTTTGAGCAAAAAACTGGCGGAGAAGCTGGCTATTTACCCCGGGAACGGGAACATGGGCAATGAGACGAAAGGTAACAAGTACGCCGAGGGTAAAGAGAATTTTTTTTCTTAAGACAGGGGTATTTAGAGCCTCAATAAAGATTTTTAAGGCCTGGGATATCCGATTCATTACTTAATATTACCACCGGCAGCGATAACCATTTTGCTGGCTGTCCGGGAGAAACTCAAACCTTCAAAATCGACTTTTTTATCGAGTTTGCCTTTGGCTAAAATTTTGATTGGCCGGCGGCTTAGTCTAACAGGGACATTGGCCTTTTCGACTAATAATTTAGGAGTAACCACTTCTCCGTCTTTAAACCATTGACTGATTTGGCCGAGGTCAAATTTCAGATGGCGGCGATAGGCGATTGTCAGGTGCTTGCCTCTAAGGTAGGGTAGGCGTTTGATCCAGGATTTTTTTATTTTGGTGCCATCAAAGGTTAATTTGGTTTTGCCACGGATTTTGTCACCTTTGGCACCTTTGCCGGTGGTGTGTCCGCCAGCACCAGAGCCGTAACCACGGCCAACTCTTTTGGCTTTTTTGGATGTAATCTTGGTAAGTTTGGATAGGATCTCCATAGACTATTTGGACCGGTATTGGTGGCCAATTTGGGTCAGAGCCTTAAGAGTGGCCCAAACATTAACCGACTTATTGCGAGAACCGATAATTTTGCTGGCCAGGTCCTTGATGCCGGCCAATTCGACCACTGAACGGACGGGACCGCCGGCAATAAGACCACTTCCGGACTTGCCGGGACGGATGAGAACCAAGGCACCCTTAAATTTTAGCTTGACCGAGACAGGAATGGTGCCATCGACAATCGGCACGTTTATCATCGATTTACGAGCCTTTTGGATAGCTTTCTGAATAGCGTCGGCAACACTTTTGGCTTTACCGAGACCAACACCTACCCGTGATTTTTTGTCACCAGAAACGACCAGGGCAGTAAAGGATATTTGATTGCCGCCCTTGGTTTTTTTGGAAACACGTTTGATTTCAACTACTTTATCGGCAAATTCACTTTCTGCTCTTTCGGGCCGAAAGTGGGGAGGCCGACTGTTATTGGGATTGTTTTGTCGGGGGGTGTGATCGTCCATATTAGAAGGTCAATCCTTCGCTTCTGGCACCTTCGGCCAGTTTTTGGACACGCCCGTGGTATTGGGAAAGGCCACGGTCGAAGCGAACTCTTTTAATGTTTAAAGACAGAGCAATTTTAGCAATTTCTTTGCCTAAAAGATAGGCTTTCTCTGATTTAGTTCCTTTGGCGTCTTTGAGGGTTTTGGTGTTGGCAGAAGCAAGGGTCTTGCCATGTTTGTCGTCGATAACCTGGGCCCAAAGATGTTGATTGCTCCGGAAAACAGAAAGTCTGGGCAGGCCAAGGTTGACCTGAAGCTTTTTTCTGACACGGAGAAGCCGCCTTTGGGTGGATGAATGTTTGATCATGTTTATGCTTTGGCGGTCTTGCCAGCTTTAAGTTTGATAAATTCACCAACGTAACGGATGCCCTTGCCTTTATAAGGTTCGGGTTTACGGATTTTTCGAATATTGCTGGCAACCTGACCGACTTTAACCTTGTCGCAACCAATAACAGTAATGTTGGTATCCTGATTTACGGAAAACTGAACACCTTCGGGGGCGACCATCTCGACAGGGTGGATATAACCGGCACTGACGATCAGTTTGTTGCCATTGACCGAAGCTTTGTAGCCAGTGCCGCGAATTTCGAGCTCTTTTTTCCAGGGGTCAACGGTGCCGCGAATCATGTTGTTGATGATGGCGCGAATAGAACCATGTTTGGCGCGATTTTGCTTGGTTTCGGACAAGCAGGAAACAATCACCTGGCCATCTTGGACTTCAACCTTGATGGCGGAAGGAATGGCAAGTTTCAGTGAGCCTTTTGGGCCAGTAACAACCACCTGCGAGGCTTCAACAGTAACGGTAACACCATCGGGGATAGAAATAGGCAGACGGCCAATGCGCGACATAGCGGTTATGAAATTTGAGCAATAATCTCCCCACCTATTTTTTTATTGTTGGCCTCTTTTTGAGACATGAGACCGGAAGAGGTGGAGACAATAATTAATGAGTCGCGGTTGGTGCCCCAGGGAAGCGAAGCGGCCTTGTGATAAAGGTGGCGACTGGGCTTTGAGATAATCTCGACCTGACGGATTTTTGGCTGATCCTGATCATAGGCAAGAATAGTTTCAAGTTGTTTAAAAGATTTGCCTTCGATTACCCGAAAATCAGCAATGAAGTTATTTTTTTTCAGTATTTGGGCAATTGCCAAACAAAATTTGGAGTAGGGAGAGACGATAGAAGGGGAACCAGCCAGGGAGGCGTTTTTGAGTCTAACCAAATAGTCGATTGAGAGTGAGGCGATCATGTTTACCAGGTAGATTTTTTAACTCCGGGCAACATGCCGGCATGGGCGAGTTTGCGAAAACAGAGTCGACAAAGGCCAAAAATTCTGATATAGCCGCGGGGGCGACCACATAATTGACAACGGTTATGATAGCGAACTTTATATTTGAGTTGTTTTTTTTCCCGAACGATTTTTGCTTTATTGGCCATGTTGATTACGATTTACAATATGCAATTTTTTAATTTTATTTAGCAAAGGGAAAACCTAGGGCGGATAATAACATTTTTGCCTCATCTTTTGAAGAGGCAGTAATATTTAAGGTCACCTGGACTGAACGGATTTTGGTAATCTTGTCAAGGTCTATCTCGGGAAAATAGGTTTGATCTTTGATAACGAGATTGTAGTTACCGGCATCATCGAAGGCACTGGCAGACATACCCTTAAAATCACGAAGACGGGGAAGCACAAGATTAAAAAGTTTTTCAATAAAATCATACATCCGTCCACCACGAAGAGTGACCTTGTAGGCCAAGGGATCGCCTTTCCTGACCTTAAAAGAGGCAATCGCCAACCGGGAACGGGTGAGGACAGGCTTTTGGCCGGTGATGGCCATAATTTCTGTTTGGGCGGCCGTCAGACTTTCCTGACTCTCACGACCTTCCGGGACGCGATAATTGATCACGACCTTGGCTAATCTGGGGAGAGATAGGGGGTTGCGGCCTTTAAGCTGACTAAAGTAATCCCTGACAATGGTTTGGTAATTTTGACGTAACATAGTTATTTTTTGGGCTTAACAGGCATAATTTCGGTTGAGCATTTTTTGCAGAAACGGATTTTCTGACCGGAGGCGTCGAGATGATAGCCAACACGGCTAATCTTTTGACAGCTTGGACAGATAAAAGAGACTTTAGATAGATCAATTTCTCTTTCTTTGTCAACAATGCCACCCTTTCTGCCCTGGACTGGCTTAAGGTGACGGTGATACAAATTTAGACCCTTAACCAGCACTTTTTTGGTCTTGGGAGAAACCCCGATGACCTCGCCCGAACGGCCTTTATCTTTACCGATTAAGATCTGGACCTTATCGCCGATAATTATTTTCATTTTAATATACCTCCTTAGCCATCGAGACGATTTTGTTAAAGCCCAAATCCTTAATTTCCCTGGCGATCGGCCCAAAAATCCTGGTGCCGCGGGGATTATTCTGGGTATCGATGATTACCCCGGCATTTTCGCTGAAACGGATATAGGAGCCATCGGTGCGACCAATTTCTTTTTTGGTCCGGACAATAACAACCCTGACTTTTTCTTTCTTTTTGACCAGGCCATTGGGGATGGCATCCCTGACGACACCGACAACGATATCGCCGATGGTGGCTTTTTTGTGAAAAGAACCACGATAGACGTGAACTACCTGAATCAGTCTGGCACCACAATTGTCGGCAGGCTTGATAATACTTCGCAGCTGGACCATACTAGTTTTTGACGATCTCTAAAGTTATAAATCTTTTGAGTTTGCTTAGGGGACGTGTCTCCCTGACTTTGACGGTATCGCCAACCTTAGCCTTGAGGTTGTTGTCGGCGTAGATTTTTTTGGTGCGGGTGACGGTCTTGCGGTATTTCGGGTGAAGAAACTGATGATCCATGGCAACAACAATGGTGTTTTGCATTTTGTCGGAGACGACAAGACCGATAAAGGTTTTTCCTTTACTTTGAGATGGTTGAAGTTTTTTGTTTGTCATTTTCGGTAATCAAAGTTAAAACCATGGTGATTTCAGCTCTGATTTTTTTAATAACGGAGGTGTCTTTCAGATTGCCAGTGTGGAGCTTGGCCCTGGTTTCGACCAGCTTTCGCCGAAGATCGGCCAGAATTGTGCGCAGTTGCGCTACCTCTTTTTGCCTGTAGGCAATTTTATCAGTTTTTTTCATAATATCTAGAAGTTTATTGCCTTTTAACTACCTTACTAACAACAGGGAGCTTGGCTGCTGCCAGCCGGAGAGCTTCGTTGGCCAACTGCTCCGAAACACCGGAGACTTCAAACATAACTCTGCCGGGCCGAACAACGCAAACGTAACCTTTGACGTCACCCTTGCCAGCACCCATAGTAACGGCACCTTTTTCGGTAAAAGGTTTATCCGGAAAAAGACGAACCCACATCCGGCCATTCCGTTTGGTGGCATGGGCGATGGCTTTTCTGGCGGCCTCGATCTGGTTGGCAGTGACCCAGGAGGCCTGAAGCGCCTTTAGGCCGTATTCGCCAAAAGCGACAGATGAACCCTTTGAAAATCCACCCATCCTTCCTCTAAATGCTTTGCGATATTTTGTGCGGCTTGGTTGAAGCATAGCGGTTAGTTTAGCCTAGACAAAGATAAACTTTAACCCCGATGTATCCGGAACGGGTAAGAGCAGGACATTGGTAATAATCAACGATAGACTTGATGGTGCTAAGAGGAATGGTGCCTTGGGAAAATTTTTCCCGACGACTGATTTCGGCGCCGTTGATCCTGCCGCCTAGGATGATCTTAATTCCTTTGGCGCCGGAAGCCATCGACTTCTCCATGGCAGAGAGGACAACCCGACGGTAGGGCAACCTTTTCGTAAGCTGATAAGCAATCTTTTCGGCGACAAGTTTGGCAGAAAGGTCGCTGTATTTGAACTCTTCGACCTGGATGTCGATGTTCAGTTTGCCGGAAGATTTCGTTTTGACCAATTTAGTAATTTCGGATTTAATGCTTTCCAATTCCTTGCCTCCCCGACCGATAACTAAACCCGGACGGCTGACACTAAGGATAATTTTTAATTTTTTGGCTGATCTTTCAATGCGGATGGAGATAATCCCCGCCGAGTATAGACGTTTTTGGAGATAGTCACGGATCTTTTTGTCTTCAAGTAATAGCTCTTTATATTTACCTGGTGAGGCAAACCATGAGGACTGCCACTCCGGACTTTTTTTGGTAGTTTCCAGCCTAAAGGCGATTGGATTTATTTTTTGGCCCATAGGTTATTTATTCTCTGAAACAGTAATGGTAAGACGACTATGGCGTTTTTGGATCAAACCACGGGCAAAACGAGAACCGTGAGACTTGTCCAATCTTTTAATTTTAAGACCATCGCCAACGAGGATGGAATCAAAAACCAATTTGTCGGGATTGAGTTGATAGTTGTTTTTGGCATCGGCGATGACGGTTTTAATCGCCTTTTGAAGAATACGTGAAGCTTTGGTGTTGGTAAATTTAAGACGGGTAGCGGCTTCGACCGGTGGCAACCTTTTGATTTCGTTAGCCAAAATCCTTAGTTTTCGCGGGGAAATTTTGACATTTTTATTCAGGTGTTTAGCCACTTTGGAAGTAGCGGAAGCTAATTCCTGGACGGGGGCAGGAGTTGGTGATGGTAAAACGGTAGTCGACTTGGCCATGTCAGGTTTTTTCAATCACACGCTTAACGACGCGGCCGTGGCCTTTGAACGTCCGAGTAGGAGCAAACTCACCCACCCGATGGCCGACCATGTCTTCGGTGACATAAACATTAATAAATTTTTTGCCGTTGTAGATAGAAAGGTTATGACCAACAAATTCAGGGGCAACTTGGGAATTACGGGCATAAGTTTTGATCGGGGTGCTATCGCCTTTTTGAGCAGCGATCTTTTTTCCCAAATTCTTGTCGATATATGGTCCTTTTTTCGAACTGCGGGACATTTATTTTCTTCTTTTAATAATTAATCTGTTTGAGGACTTTTTGCGGGCGCGGGTTTTTTTGCCCATAGCCGGACGGCCCCACTTGGTCTTGGGGTTCATGCCGATAGAGCTCCGGCCTTCACCACCACCGTGGGGATGGTCGTTGGGGTTCATGACAGAACCGCGGACAGTAGGTCTGATTCCCATGTGACGCTTACGTCCTGCTTTACCGATATTGACAAGGCTGTGATCAACATTGCCTACAACACCTACGGTTGCTCTGCATACAAGAGGAACCATTCTCATTTCGCCGGAGGGAAGACGAAGTGTTGCATATTTTCCTTCCTTAGCCATCAGCTGTGCGCTGTTACCTGCGGAGCGAACCAGCTGGCCGCCCTTGCCAGGATATAATTCAATGTTGTGTACCTGAGTACCAACAGGAATCTCAGATAAAGGCAGGCAGTTGCCTACTCTTACTTCTGCATGCTCACCGTTCATTACTTTCATGCCGTCGGTCAGACCTTCGGGAGCAATGATGTAAGCCTTCTCGCCATCTTCATAGCAGATGAGTGCGATGTTTGCTGTTCTGTTAGGATCGTATTCGATACCGATTACAGTAGCAGGAATGCCATCCTTATTTCTCTTAAAATCGATGATTCTGTATTTCCTTCTGGAACCGCCGCCACGGTGTCTTACCGTGATCTTACCCTGATTATTACGACCTGCGTTCTTTGCTAAGGATACGCAAAGGGATTTCTCAGGAGTTGTCTTTGTAATCTCAGAGAAATCTGAACCGGTCATATTTCTTCTGGAAGGTGTATATGGGTTGTATGTCTTAATTCCCATTGTTATATCTCCTTTGCTTGTGATTATTTGCGCAGCATTCATATGCTGCATACATTAACCGTTTACTTCTTTTTGCTCTTTACAGACCTGCAAAAATCTCGATGTCCTTGCTGTCTGCGGTGAGCTGAACGATTGCCTTTTTGGTCTTGGCAGTCTTGCCGACTGTCATACCACGTCTCTTGTTCTTGCCGTCATAGTTCTGGGTGTTAACCTTTGCTACTTTGGTTCCTTCGAACATCTTTTCAACAGCTTCCTTAATCTGAGACTTGTTGGCATCCGGATGAACCAGGAAAGTATATTTCTTCTCACCCATACCAGCCATACTCTTTTCAGTAATAACCGGTTTGAGGATTACGTCATAGTATTTAATGTCAGCCATTATGCGTATACCTCCTCAATCTTTGAAACAGCGTCCTTTGTAAGAACTACTGTACCTGCCTTCATAACGTCATATACGTTTAAGGTATTTGTTAAAGTGGTCTGTACTGTAGGGATATTTCTTGCAGAAAGAACTACGTTTGCATCATTGTCAGCCAAAACGACAAGTCCCTTCTTCACATTCAGGTTATCCATAACAGTCTGGAAATTCTTGGTCTTGATCTCATCAAACTTCAGCTCGTCCACTACGATGAACTTGCCTGCCTGAACCCGGCTGGTAAGAGCGGACTTAAGAGCAGCCCTCTTCTCCTTCTTGTTCAGACGGATGGTGTAATCTCTGGGAACGGGAGCGAATACAACGCCGCCGCCTGCCCACTGGGGAGATCTTGTTGAACCCTGTCTTGCATGACCGGT
>DCTR01000012.1 GCA_002329385.1 Candidatus Shapirobacteria bacterium UBA1435 | reverse complement strand
ATTTTGCACCGGGGGGTTGACGAAGAACAATTTAACCCGGATAAGCCGATACCTTATATACAGATAAACAAGATCAGGAGCTCTTATGAAACGATGATCGCCATTGCCGGAGGAGATACGATTCGAGAAGTCCAGAGGGCGGTGTTTAATGACGCCGATATCGTGGTGGTGTGGAAGGACTTGAATTTGGTGGAAGAGTTTTTGAAGGAGATTAAATAGAATTAATGTTTATTGGAATGTTTTGTGATCGATAATTTGTCTGGGCCGAAACAGATAGGTGAAAACAAGGTGGCACTGGGCAGTTACGCCGATTATAAGAGCGAGGCGGCGAGATTGTGGGAAATATCGAGCAAAAGTGAGAATATAGATCCGGCAGAGGCAAGGAGGTTGGCGGTTAGGGTAGCGGAAACGGATAACGGGTTTATTTCCTGGATCGGGTCGCAGATTGATTATGGAGGATCAGAAACGGCCAATAGAAAACTGGAAGTGGTAGTGCCTTTACAGAAGGCAATGGTGGGGTTGGTTGATCGGGCGGGAGGGATTGACAAGATTAACATGACGCCTCAACAAACCGCCTATTATCTGCAAGCTGTCGAAGACGAGATGTTTGTCATAGATGGAGTTCAGGCGGCTGGTCCTTACCGCATTTCGTTTGATCAAGAGCAGAGATTTTATTATGTGCGACCATTTGCTTTTGATTTTTCCGAACCGGGTAGGGGTCAGGAGATAGCCGGCAGGGTGGCCGACAATAGAGAGGCTGTTTTGACTGACGAGGAGCTGGCAGCAATGATGGAATACCAGAGGGGGGTGTGGAAGGTGCATGTCAATGTGCCTGTAGAAAAAAGGATGGAGGTGTTTAGGGGTGTAATGTCGCGATGCGCCGATAGAATAAAATTAGCGGTAGGGTTGAGGAATCAAGGAGTGGAAGTAACGAAAGAGATGCTTAGAGACAAAGGGGCCAAGTTTGTGGATATCGGCACATGGAAGTTTGATGGGTTTGATGCGGGGCAAGAAGAGATGAAAAGAGAAATCGCCAATTCGGTTCCCGATTTTATTTTTTATGTGTCGAAAAAGGAGCTGTTGGAGAGCAGGCAGGCGGCGGCAAGAAGGTTGGCGGCCGATTTGTCCGAGGTGGTCAGAGGACGAGAGGTGACAGGAGAGGGCGGGGTGCCAAGATTCAGTCAATTAATAGAAGGGGGAGACGGGTATGTACACTCGAGCCTGTCGGTGGCACAAGGTGATAGTAATGTAAAACTATGGCTTAAAGACAACGGTTTGCTTGACAGGTTTTTTGATCCGGAGACAAATTATGCCCTGATGAGGAGTGCGGGAGGTTTTGGGGGTTAGAGTTTGGCCAGTTTTTTGAAACCTTCGAGAATTTCGATAGGGAGAGCAAAGACAACGGTGTTGGAGGGATTGGCCATGGTGGCTTCGATGGTTTGGAGGGTGCGTAAAGAAATGGCGCCGCTTTCGACCATCTGTTTCATGGCTTTGTTGAGGTTTTCGGAGGCGGTGAGTTCGCCGTTGGCCCGGATGATGGTGGCGCGGCGTTCACGTTCGGCCTCGGCCTGTTTGGCCATGACCCGTTTCATGTCGGCAGGGACTTCGATATCCTGAATTTTGATGGCAGTAACGTCGACGCCCCAATCAACAGTTTCCTGATCGACGATGGTTTTGATCTGTTCGGAGAGTTGTTGACGTTCGGTTAAGAGGGAGTCGAGCTCGACGCCGCCGATAACATCACGGAGGGCGGTTTGGGCATATTGGGTGATGGCGTAGGAAAAGTCTTTGACCTTAAGGATGGCGTCTTCGGGTTTGACTACCTGAAAGTAAACAACGGCGTTGATGCCGACGGGGACGTTATCTTTGGTGATGACTTCTTGCTGGGGAATGTCGACGGTGTTGATACGGATATCAACTTTGATGACCCGTTGGACAATGGGGATGACCAGTTTTAGACCGGGTTGGAGAGTGTAGGAATAGGTGCCTAAAGTAAGGACAATTCCACGTTCGTATTGATCGATGACGATAACCGATTTGAGGACAAGATAAGCGGCGAAAGAGAGGAGAATCAGGGTGAAGTAAACCATGATTCAATTATAGGAAGAATAAGGGGGGATAGCAAGTTAATTTTTAATTTTCAATTTTTAATTTCTCGACAGACTTGGGACAAGTTTTAATTCTCAATTTTTAAGTATAAGTTTTAAATTTTTGATTTTGGGAGAGCATTATTTAGCCTTAGATTATTTTGTTGGGCGTGGGGTTTGGGGACAAGAAGATGAAGGTCGATTCGGCGTCGATGTAATAAAATACTAATCATGGAGAAAAACAAAAAAGAGCGGCTGGAGGCAGAGGGGGAAAAGTATCAGAAAAAATTAGCGCAGATGATGGTGGATTGGGCGGCGAGCAAGGGGGGAAGCAGGTATGGCGATGAATACCTGGAAACGCAGATTAAGGTGTATAAGGCGATGATTGAGGACATCAGACGGGAAATGCTGGTCGGGAGGGGAGAGGGGTCAAAAAAGCAGGCGTGTTAGAATTGTTTATGGGAGGAGAGGCCCAAAAGCCGGGAGTCAGTTTGGAAAAAGTCAAGGCGGTGAGGGATTTGATTGAGGGCTGGGAGGCAAGCGGCGATTTGGCGTTGCAAAGACAGGCGAAAACGGCCAGGGAGCAATTGGGGTGTGATTATGACGGACCAGTGGTGACAAATGAAATGTCGGAAGAACAGGCAATGGAGAGGGCGAGAAGGCAAGGAAGGTGACGGTGGTAGAATTTGGTTGATGCTGGAAATAAGCAAAACGGAAAAGAATAAACATCTGGCGGCCGACATGATTAACCTGGCGGCGGGGGCGTGGGGAGTGGCGGAGGTGGTGGCGGGCAGAAG
This sequence comes from Candidatus Shapirobacteria bacterium UBA1435, assembly GCA_002329385.1. Classification (GTDB taxonomy): domain Bacteria; phylum Patescibacteriota; class Microgenomatia; order UBA12405; family UBA12405; genus UBA1435. The sequence continues at coordinate 3,668 of DCTR01000012.1, read as the reverse complement.
TTGGCTGCAAAAGCTGATCGGAGCGGGGGTGGTTTGGGCGGCGGTTGATCTGTGGAAATTCAGGCATCCACAAAAAGCGGAAGAGATAAATTTGACGGAAATACAGCGTCGACAGGGATAGTGGGGTTTATTCGTTTTTTTTGAGCCAGGATTGGCGCTTAAGATAGAGAAAGCCAAGGATAAGCCCGGCGCCGACGACAGTAAGAACGGATTCAAGGCGGTTGAGGCCGTTGGCCAAGCCGAGAAAAGCGTCACCCATTTGAAAGCCGAGCAGTCCGAGAATGGTGGAGCGAATAAGCAGGGCGGCAAAAAGCATGGGATAGTATTTGGCGGGGGCGATTTTGAAACCGCCGCAGAAACCGGCGACCAGGGAAACAGGGATGACTGGAATGGAGCAGGAGATGAGGATAAATAATTCGTCGGCAATGCTTTTTTTGAAATCGGAGCGGATTTTTTCGATGAGTTTCCAGGAGAGACCAACGTAGCGGCCAAAACGGTCAATAATCGGCTTGCCGCCAAAATAAGCGGCTAAAAAAACCAGACTACTGCCGATGGTGGCGCCGAAAGAATAAGGCAGAGAGACTTTTTGGATGATTTGGAGAAGGGCGGGGAAGAGGGGCAGGTGGGGAGAAATAATAATGGCGCCGCCGGCCATGGTGATGATTGGTGAGGGAATTGGGACAAAAATCTGTTCGATTATTCCGCCTAAAATCATTGCCTGAAGGTAATTGGTTTTGATCATATCGAGAATAAGCTGGAGAAGGTGTTGCATGTGGTGAGTATATACAGTCAAAAGAAGGGAGTAAACAGCCGATTGTTTCAAAAAGGCGATTTCGGGGGATTGGCAAATGGGTTGGCGTGCCGGTATAAAAGACATATGGGTTTTTTTAAAACAGGGAAGGTTTTGGCCTTGGGAAATTTATTATTCGTGTAATAATAAAGATGATGAAAACAATCATGGCGGGAATAATAAGTTTAGACGGCAAGATCGCGCGGGGAGAAAAGGACGGCCTGGATTGGGTGGGGACGGAAGAAAAAGGGTGGATTGGCAAGGTGTGTAAAGAATCGAGAGCGGTGGTGATAGGGAGAAGGGCTTATGAGTCGATTGGGCATTACGTGGAGGGGATGATGGTAAAAGTAATGACCCGGCATCCGGAGAAATACAAGGGGATCGAGGGTAAGGTGGAGTTTACCAGCCGGGGGGCCAAAGAAATTCTGGTGGAACTTTTTGACCGGGGATTTAGGACGGTGATTATTGGCGGGGGCAGGGAGACGTATAGCGAGTTTGTGTCACAGGGGTTGGTGGGCGAAGTATGGGCATTGCTGTCGCCGGTGATTTTGGGGAAAGGCATAAGCTGGATGAACGAAGGGGTGGCGGAAATGACCAGATTCAGACTGATTTGTACGGAAAAATTCGGTAGCGATTCGGTGGTGGTGAAATACAGGCTGGCGGACAAAGAGTAAAAAGCGGGGATGGTGTTTGTTGGCAGGGAGTGCCAAATGAATAGTTTTTGGCTTGGAGGCAGAATTTGAAAGGGGAGAAGGTGGCGAGTATAAATGGAAGATGGCGGTTTTGACCAGGGAGAACATAGTCAGGCTGGTGGAAAAAGAAGATTTGGGTTTTGAGCCGGCTTTGGATGTTTTTCAGTTACAGGGACATTCGGTTGATTTGAGGTTGGGTTGGACATTTATGGTGCCAAGATGGTGGGAGCTAAAGAAAGAAGGGAGGGTGGTGTTAAATATGGACAGGTTTGGAGAGATAAAAAACGGGTTTGAAAAGATTGTGTTGGAGGAAGGGCAGTATTTTGAAATACTGCCGGAGGAATATGTGGTGGTGGCGACCATGGAAAGGATTAGAATGCCGTATTATTTAATGGGAGTGCTTTATCCGAGATCGTCGGTAAACCGGCGGGGGTTGTCGCTGGATTTGACCGGAATCGTTGATGCGGGATATGAGGGAAATTTGATGATTCCAGTGAGGAACAATACCAGGTCGCAGGTGATTCGGGTATACCCCGGGGAGAGATTTTGCCAAATTGTGTTTTATACCCTTGATAGGACGACGGAGATGGAAAAGAGCCGGTACCACGGGAGGGATGTGGCGGAGGGGGTGTTGCCGGAGAGAAGCAGGGAAGAAATCGAAATGATAAAAACGGGGAAGATAAAAAAGTTAAAGGTTAAATACAAAATAAAATAATGGCTAAAGAGGCACAGTTGGGGGTTTATCTGGTTGATTCGACCGCCAGCCCGGAACAGGTGGTGGCGGTGGCGATAAGGCGCTGTTATAGCAACAGACCGGCGCTGGAGCTGATGGAAAAAATAAGCGAGCAGAAGCGGGCGGAATTGATAAGGATGGTGAGCGCCAGCGGCCACACCTCAACAACAGAGCATGCGGCTTTTGTGTTTGCGGTGGAGGGAATATCGAGGGCGGCCTCGCACCAGCTGGTGAGACACCGGATTGCCAGTTATTCGCAGGAGTCACAAAGATATGTGGATTTATCGAAGGAGCCGCTTCTTTATATAACCCCGCCGAAAGTCAGAAGGAGCGCGGAAGCGGTGGAGGTATTTAAGGGGCAGATGGAAGCGGCAGAAGCGGCATATAAGGATTTACTGGTTAGGGGGGTGGAACCGGAGGACGCCAGATATGTGTTGCCCAATGCTACGGAAACAAAAATAGTAGTGACGATGAATTCCAGAGCGTGGGGAGAGTTTTTGCAGAAAAGATTGTGCCGGAGGGCACAATGGGAAATTCGGGGAATGTCGATGGGGATAGCCCATTTGCTTAAATCGAGGGCACCGAAAATATTTGAAAATGTCGGCCCCACCTGTTTGACGGAGGGTATATGCTGGGAGGGAAAAATGAGTTGCGGGTTGTGGCAGGCGGTTGACGGCGGGGAGCTTAGAGTGAGACAAAAACACCACTTTAAACAAGGAAAAACACCGGCGGAATATTCGTTTTTGGAAGAATGAGAGGGGAGGGAAAGGGTAGATTGGTGGTGATGGAGGGGATTGACGGTTGCGGAAAAACGGTGCAGACCGATTTATTGGTAGCAAGATTGAGAAGCTTGGGAAAGGCGGTGCGAATGGACGATTATCCGCATTATGAGAGCAGTTTTTGGGGAGGGCACGTGGGGAGGATGCTTAGGGGTGATTTTGGCGACCCAATGCAGGTAAGCCCGTATTTGACGGCGTTGCCTTATATGCTCGACCAGGCAGAGGGCAGTAAGCAGATAAGAGAGTGGCTTGATAATGGCGAGTGGGTGGTGTCGAACAGATTTTTTACTTCCAACGTTCATCAGATTGCCAAAATGCCACAAGAGCGAAGGGGCGAGTTTAGCAGGTGGCTGTGGGAGGCGGGTTATGGGCAAATGGGGATTGCCAGGCCGGATTTGGTAGTGGTGCTTCTGGTCGATCCGCCGGTTTGCAGGGAAAACATTTTAAAGAAGGCAAGGAGGCAGTATACGGGAGGGGAGTTAATGGACAAGGCGGAAAAGGATTTTGGCCATCAGATGGAGGCCGCCGGGGAGTACCGGCGGATGGTGGCGGAAAACCATCAATGGTGGGTGCAGGTGGAGTGCTGCCGGGAGGGCAGGTTGCTGGAGCCGGAAGAGATACACGAGATGGTTTTTGGGGAGGTAGGAAGAAGGCTGGCGGCTTAGGGGGAAAAG
>DCTR01000009.1:25633-26623 GCA_002329385.1 Candidatus Shapirobacteria bacterium UBA1435 | reverse complement strand
TGGTGGCCTGGAAGCCTATTATCACCAGGCTCTAAGCGGCAAAACCGGCTTCTTTTATACCTACCACGACGCCCTAGGCAACACCATATTTCCTCAAAAATCCTGGCGAATAAACAAAACCGACGGTTATGATCTTCACACTACTATCTATTCCAAAATCCAATACTTCGCCCGGCAAACTCTAATCCAAGGTATCAGCAAATACAATGCCGACTCTGGCTCGATAACCATCATCGAACCGAAGTCGGGAAAAATTTTTGCCATGATCGCCATCGAATCAACTCAATCTGCCAAACCCGTCTCTATTAACCCTGTCATCGCCAACACCTTTGAGCCTGGATCGGTCTTTAAACCCCTTGTTGTCGCCATGGCACTCGACAGCGGCTCTATTACCACCGATTATATCTGTCACCAATGTCACACCCCACCCGTCATCAACGGCAATGTGATCAACAATTGGGACAACCAGGTTCATCCCAACTCCAGCCTTAAAGACATAATCAAAAACTCCGATAATATTGGTATGACCTCCATCATCCGACAAATTGGCCTAAAAAAATTTCTCGCTTATTATGACCGGCTGGAACTAAGCCGCAAAACCGGTATTGACCTCCAAGGAGAGTCTAGATCGGCCAAAAAGGACTATTGGTCAGATATTGACCTAGCCGCCGCCTCATTCNNGGGGTTTGCCGTCACCCAACTCAAAATGGTTCAGGTCTTCAACGCCATTGCCAATGAAGGACTGATCGTCCAACCCTATCTGGTTGACTACTTGGCTAATCTAAACACCATCACTCACTCCAAACACACACCCCCAAAGCGGGTCTTTAGCCAAATTTCCACCCGAGAGGTCAAGTCCATTCTCCAATACTCCGTCGACAACAGTGTCCTCGCCCAAATTAAACCACCGGATCTTGAAGTCTGCGCCAAAAGCGGTACTGCCCAAGTGGCCATTGGCGGAAAATACACCGATTCCTCAACCGTCGCCTC
>DCTR01000009.1:0-25601 GCA_002329385.1 Candidatus Shapirobacteria bacterium UBA1435 | reverse complement strand
ATTTGGTTTGAGATCGCCTCCCGAATTCGCTTTTTGCTATAATGACATAATGCCTTTATTACCAAATAAAAGATTGTTCCAATTACTAAAAAATTACTGTTGGCACCTACCCAAAGCCTTTTTCTACAACCTTTATTTCGGCTTCCCGGCCAAAAAACTCGTTCTTATTGGTATAACCGGAACTGACGGCAAAACCACCACCGTTCACCTTGTCCACCAAGCGCTTGTCAACGCCGGTTATAAGGTTTCCCTTAGTTCAACCGTCAACGCCCCCGGGCTTCACACCACCTCTCCCGACGCCAGATTAGTTCAACAAAGTCTTAGCCGTCTGGTCAAATCTGGTTACACCCATGCCGTTATCGAGGTGACTGCTCACGCCCTCGACCAGTTCAGGTACTTTGGCTGCCGTTTCCATATCGGCCTGCTCACCAATACCTCCCATGAACACCTTGACGACTTTATCGATATGGATACCTATATCGCCACCAAAAAAAAACTGCTTGCCAATTCCCGATTTCCCATCACCAACGCCGATGACCAATCATATAAAAAAATCAAAAATGGCCTTCCGTCAAAATTGACCACCTTTGCCCTCAATCCCACTGCCGATTACCGTGCCAAAAACATAAAAACTTCCTCAAGGTATCTAACTTTTAAGATAAATGATCTGTCNNCATCACCAACGCTGATGACCAATCATATGAAAAAATCAAAAACGGCCTTCCGCCAAAATTGACCACCTTCGCCCTCAACCACCCTGCTGATTACCGCGCTAAAAACATAAAAACTTCCTCAAAATACCTAACTTTTAAGATAAATGATCTATCGTTTAAAACCAACAGTCCTTTTGATTATCAGGTCTATAATATCCTTGCTGCTCACGCAATCTGCCAATGTCTTGGCGTCCCTGCTTCTGTCCTTCAAAAAACTATCACCAATTTTCCCGAGATTAAGGGTCGTCGTGAAGAGGTAAAAAATAATCTTGGCTTGCGTTGTTTAATTGAATTCGCCCACACCCCCCAAGCACTGGAGGCCACCTTGTCATCACTACGACACACTACCAAAAACCGATTAATCGTCATTTTCGGCGCTACCGGAGGCCGCGACCAAACCAAACGCCCGATCATGGGCCAAGTGGTTTCCCATCTGGCTGATATTGCCTTTATCACCGCCGACGACACCAGAAACGAAAACGTCAGCGACATCAATCGGCAAATAATTTCCGGCATCGACAAAGAGCGCTCGATTTCCCTCCAGCCCGAAAACGCCAAAGACATTACCTCCACCCCAAAAACCAAAAAGTTCTTTTACTTAGACATTCCCAGTCGTCAGGAAGCCTTCAACCTTGCCATCAAAATCGCTAAACCTGGCGATACTATTGTCGCCTGCGGCAAAGGCCACNNACACGAAACTACCATACTTCATGGCTCCACCGAATATCCCTGGTCAGAATCACAAGCCTTCCGCACGGCCATAAATCTTCACCAACTTGATCATGCCAGCTGAATACAACATTAAAAATCAAAAATCTCCCGAAGACAATTACCAATCCGGGCTCCTTCCCCAAAGAAACCAGCCTGGATTATACTATCGTGATTCAAGCTGCCGGTCTAACTTCGTTAACTTTTCATTAAGTTCCGAAAACCGCCGTATTCTCAAAAAGACCGAACAGTATACTTATCAAACCTTTCAACCCACTTTTCCGCTCAATATTGTCGACCAAAAAACTATCCTCCGATGGATCAAGGGCCTCGGTTGGGAATTTCCGATCAATTCAGTCAAAACCGTCTTTACCCGTCATATTTTTAATCACTTTTATACCTGGTCAGATACCAACCGGCAAGTTGTTGGCTATTCGGCCTGTTTTCGCTCTTCGGCCTCCAATCAACCCAAGGTTGCCAGCATCGCCTACGTTTTCTACGACCCCCGTCTACAAAATAGTAATTTTCCTATCCGCATGGTCCTTCAGGAAGTCATCAACAGCCACGACCAAGGCTATCAATACTGCTACCTCGGCCGTTTCCAACCCCCATCTATCGGTTACTACAAACGCAACCTCCCCGGTTTTGAGTACTATTCAAACGGCCACTGGCTGCCCTACCAAAGTAGTAAAAAATGAATATTCACATTCTAGGTATCGCCGGCACCATGACCGCGCCTCTGGCCATCGAACTGAAAACCCAAGGGCACACCGTTACCGGTTCTGATCAGGATAAAATCTATCCGCCGATAAGCACCTTGCTAAACAAGGCCAAAATTCCAATTAATCAAACTGATATATCCACTAAAATCGACCTGGTTATTGTCGGCTCGTCCTTTCGGTCTTTCCAACTGACCCGTCAACAATATCAACAATCAAAGAGTCTTGGATTGAACATAACTTCCGCTACAAAATATATTGCCGAAAACGTCGGTCGAAAAAACACTATCCTAATCGCCGGAACCCACGGCAAAACCACCACCACCNNCCAGTCTTCTCGTTTGGATTTTTACCCAGGCCAAAATAAATCCCTGCTACATGTTTGGCGGCACTAGTCTCAATCGTCTTCCGTCTCTTAAGATCACCCCCTCCGACTGGTCGATCATTGAAGCCGATGAATCCATCAATGGTTTAGACAAAAAAGCCAAGTTTTTATACTACCCCGTTACCCACCTTATCCTCACCAGTGCCCAATGGGAACACCGGGAATGTTACCCTACTGCTTCCAGCAATCTCAACGCCTTCCGTCGCTTGGTCAAGAGAATACCAAAAAATGGCTTCTTTGTTTATCAACCAAAAGATCCAAACAATCTTCAACTTCTCTCCTCCTGCCGCGGAAAAGCTATTCCCTACCACGCCGCTCAAAGATTTAACACCTCCCTCCTTGGTCAATATAACCAAGAAAACATCTCATCCGCCTATACCCTCTGTCAAAACTTAGGCCTTGACCACCAGCTGATTCTTTCAGCAATCAAAAGTTATCGGGGAATCTCCCGACGTGTCCAACTTCTTAAGAAAACTTCCGGGATATATTTTTTTGACGACTTCGCCCAATCACCGGAAAGAATAAAAACTGTGTTGTCTGCCCTTCGCGACTCTTACCCCAACAAGTCTATTAAAGTTTTTCTCGAAGCCCACGCCAGTTTCCTCAAGACCAAAACTACCATCGTCAACCTATCCCAAGCTTTTCAAGAGGCCCAAGAAATCGTCCTATACAGAATAAATTTTTCCACCAAAATAAGCACCGATAAACGTGCAACCTTCCAAGATTTTCGCCAAAGCATTGGGGATAAGTTAGTCTATTTACCTATTGCCAAAGACATATATAATCATTATATAAAGACACTGGGCTCCAATGATATTGTCGTTCACTTCAGTTCCGGCGGCCTTGACGGTATCCAACTGTTTCGACAAATTATTAAACATTTTTAACCACTCATCATATGTCCAGATACGTTATCAACGGCGGCAAGCCACTCTCCGGGGAAGTCTCAATTAGAGGTGCCAAAAACGCTAGTTATAAACAAATAATTGCCGCACTTCTTTCGTCGGAAACCACCAACCTTACCAACGTTCCGATTATTTCTGATGTAAAAATCACCGAAAGCATAGCCAAAAGCATTGGGGCAACCATCAGCTATATCGGGGAACACAGCTTAGAAATTTCCGCCCCCAAAATCGACAACAGCGTCGTTCCTCATGGCACTGGCGAAAAGTCCCGGACATCTTTTATCTTTAGCGCTCCTCTCCTAATCCGGACGGGCAAGGCGATCATCCCCTTGCCGGGAGGGGATAAGCTTGGCGCTCGCCCACTCGACCGGCTCATCGAATGCTTTAAACAGATGAATATCAACACCGTCATCGACAACGATCAGCTTATCTTCCAGACCGATGGCATCCATCCAACCGACTACGAATTTCCTAAACCTTCACATACCGGAACCGAAGTAGTACTTATGACTGCCTGTCTGGTTAAAGGTGAAACCATCATCCGTAATGCCGCCCTCGAACCGGAAATCGACGATCTTGTCGACATGCTCAACTCCATGGGTGCCAATATCCATCGGCAAAAAAACGATCCAAAAATCATTATTATCAACGGAGTGAACCAACTCCACGGCACCAAACATCAGGTAATCTCCGACCGCAACGAAGCCGTCACTTTTGCCAGTGCCGCCCTTGCCACCAAAGGCTCCATCAACATCCTCCGTGTCGAACCAAAAATCGTTGCCACATTTCTCCAAGTTATCGAAAAGATGGGGGCAAAAATCGACGCTGGCAGAGAGGAAATCACTATAACCTGGACACAACCATTAAAAGCTGTTGAAATCGAAACTGAACCGGAACCGGGTTTTATGACCGATTGGCAACCAGTTTTTACTGTTGTCCTCACTCAAGCCGTCGGCTGCAGCGCCATCACCGAAAGGGTGTGGCCATCCCGCTTTCAACACATTACCGAACTTGAGAAAATTGGTGGTAAATTCAAACTATTTAACCCCAATATCAACTCGCCAAATGACTATTACTTTTTCAATTCCGAAAGTGACCGTCCGGAATACTCCCATGCCGTCAAAATCTACGGCCCGGCCACCCTCACCCCCGCCAACTTCAACATCCAGGATCTANNGCCTCAATTACCCTCGCCGCCCTAACCGCCAACGGGAAATCGATCATTGACGGCGTCGAATTTATCGAGAGGGGATACGAACGTCTCGCTCAACGACTCAAATCCCTCGGAGCTGATATCGAATATATCAAAACCTAAACAACCCCTCTATAATATCTCTATGACACAATTCTACCTCGGTTTATTACTTTTCTCCTTTCTCACCACCAGCATCTTTGTCATTCCTTTCATCAACCTCCTTTACCGCCTCAAATTTCTCCGCCAAAAACAAAAAACACTCGACTTCCAAAACAAACACACACCCATCTTCGACAAATTCCATGTGGGCAAATCGGGCACGCCTGTTGGCGGCGGCATTCTCGTCATTGTCTCGGTCTGTATCCTTTTTTTGCTTCTTTTCCCGCTACTAAAAATCTCCCGGATCTTTATCTCCTCCAACTATCAGATAACCAACGAACTGCTTATTATCTTTTTTACCTTCATTAGTTTTGGGGTCCTTGGATTGTACGACGACATTCTCAAGTTCTTTGGCTTTGCCAAAACTGGCTTCTTTGGTCTTCGTATGAAACACAAACTTATCCTCCAATTTTTGGTCGCTCTCATCACCTCCCTGATGATCTATTTTAGGCTGGGCATCAACTTCCTCTATGTTCCCTTCCTTGGTCCACTCTACCTTCACCTTCTTTTTATCCCGGTGTCGACTGTCATCATCGTCGCTTTTGCCAACTTTTTTAATATCACCGATGGCCTTGATGGGCTATCCTGCGGGCTTTTAATGATCTCTCTTTTTGCCTTCTGGGTCCTCTCCGCTAATTCGCTTGACACCCCCATCTCCCTCTTTCTCTCCCTTTGGCTAGGTGCCCTTATTGCCTTCCTTTACTTCAACGTCTATCCGGCCAGAATTTGGCTTGGTGACGTCGGCGCACTTTCCTTTGGGTCAACATTCGCCGTTATTGCCATTCTTCTTGGCAAAATTGTCCCCCTTCTTATTGTCGGCTTTCCTTTTATTGTCGAGGGTCTAAGCAGTGGCCTACAAATGATTAGCAAATCCTATTTCAAGAAAAAAATTCTCCCTGCCGCACCTATCCACCTCACCCTCCAGCACATCGGTTGGGAAGAACCGAAAATTGTCATGAGGGCCTGGCTTGCCGGTATTATGTTAGCCATCTTTGGTCTATGGCTAGGACTGAATTGACCAATAGACTTTACCAGGAAGCCCTCTCTTACCTGGGCCTGCCCTATCATCTCAACCGCCCGCCCTCGCTACGCAAAAGCAACGTCTACCAAGGCAAAGGCACACGCCAGCAAATAGCCAAAGAAACAAAAAAAATTGCCCTAAAAGAGCGACTCGAGTTTGACCAGCTCTCTCCCCGACAGATCTATCGACTTCAGAAAAAAAACCAGCTTGGGATCGACTGTTCTGCACTGGCCTTCCATCTCGCCAATTTCTACCACTTGCTTCGCTTCGGCCGGCCAATCACTCCTTATCTAATTGGCACCGGAGGCAAAAAAGGTGTCCGGCGTCTCTCTGCCAGCATACTTACCAGCCCGCAAAACAGCCTCCCCGTCAGTTCATATCCTTTCCAACCCGCCGACCTTATCCGCCTTGACCGCGGCCACCACGTCGCCTTTATCCTAGACAGTAACCCAGATCAAATCACCTATATTCATAGCAGCCGAAAAACCCTAATTCGTGGTGTTCATCTTGCTACCATCGCTATTTCAAACCCATCGCTACCCTTAAATGAACAGCTATGGTCAGAAAAGACCATCACTAACAAACCTTATTCCTCCCTTTTCTATCCCCAAAAAGGTGACGGCGTTTTCCGTCTAAAAGTTTTTACCTAATAAACAAACTTCTATTTCTGTTCAATCAACTCGCAATACTTAAGAGGCTCAACCGACAAAATCTCCACCTCCGTCCCACATTCCTGACACTCAACTATGTCTCCCAAGTTCAATTCTCCCTCCCACTTAATCTCCGCCTGGCAATCTGGACATACTAATTTAAGATCATTTTGCTTATTAGTCATCTACTTGTTTAAAATATATCAATCCAATTTTATCTCCCCAGCACCCACATGACAACCACTCCTATCACCAAATCTGGAAGTTTTTTTCTAAAACGGGAAGACCTAAACCCAACCGGATCAGCCAAAGATCGGGCAATTATCTCCCAGCTTGAGAATCTAAAAAGGCTTGGCTTTACCCACGCTGTCATCTCCAGCACTGGTAACGCTGCCATCTCTGCCCAGCACTACTGCCTCAAATACCACCTCCCCCTGGTGATCTATCTGCCCAAGACCGTCTCTCCACAAAAGCTCAAGCTGATCAGTGCCAATGCCAATTCTGACTGCCAGGTCAACCTCTCTTCAACTCCCATCACCGATGCCTTTCGGCACGCCAAGACAACCCACGCTTACCTCCTCCGCCAATCAACCGATCCGTTTGCCCTTACCGGATATCAATCAATTGGTCGCGAGATTGGTCAACAACTCCCCACCGCCACTAGCCTTTTTGCCCCAGTTGGCTCCGGTGCCACTTTACTCGGCCTATCGGCCGGCCTGCTACCCCAGGTCAGATTATTTGCCGTCCAGCCAGCGTCAAACCCAACTATCTGTTCCTATTTTGAACACAACTTCCGCCATGAATCCAAAAACCTTTGTGACGCTCTCACCGTCAAACACACCCCCCTAAAAAAACCACTTATCGAGGCGATCATCAAATCAAGAGGGTCGGGGTTGGTCATTAGTAACCAGGAAATAACTTCCGCCAGCAGTTTCCTTTCCCGGCACCAACTAAACGTTTCCCTAGAGGGCGCCCTAGCCCTGGCCGGGTATTTACGTGCTGCAAAAACCGGTCTCGACGTTGGCAATTTCCCTGTCATCCTTATCACCGGCCAAAAACGTTAATATGAACCTCCAGCAAATCCTCGCCTCATCACCATACGACCTCTACTTTTTGGTAGTCGACAGCTCTCTCGATTTAACGCTCGACCTGTCTAATTTCTTCCCCATTCGAAGCTCCCAATTTTCAGATAACCATTCGGAAAATCCCAATCCTAGCCAAGACAAAAACATCACCAATAGTGCCATACTGCTTTCCCTTCCCGACACCCTTAACTACATTACTGCCAACTCTCGTTCCCGCTCCAGACGTCCAGCCATCGTCGCCTTCAAGCCTTCAGCCAAAGTCAACCTGCTCTGTCAAAAACATAATTTTCTCTATCTTGCCAACCCCGCCCCCTTAAGCCGTCGCCTCGAAAATAAAATACATTTTGCTCAACTTTGCCAACACTATCGTCTTCCCACTCCCCCATGTCGTTTGATAAAACTAAGTCCGTCAACCTTCCGACAGGCACAATCAGAATTCGGCTCGTCCCTAATCATCCAAACCGGTTTTGGCTGGGCAGGAAATTCAACCTTTCTCTTCGATAGCTGGGACCAAGCCTCCCAAAAGATACCTCTTAAATCTTTGGTCAAAGTCAGCCCCAGACTTACCGGCTACACTCTCACCAATAATTGCTGTCTAACCAAATCTGGTTTGATCCAAAGCCCACCAGCCGTCCAATTTACCGGCATCACCGGCCTGACCGACAATCCTTTTGCCACCGTTGGCCGCCAATGGCCAGCATTTACTGCTACCGACATCTTAGCCCAGGTTACAGACATCACCAATAAATTTGGCCAAATCCTTTCGTCATTAAATTATCGCGGTTACTTTGGCCTGGATTTTTTTGTCTCCCGAAACCAGGTCTATCTTCTCGAATGCAACCCTCGACTCACCGCCTCTTTTGCCTTCTACCACCATTTGGAACAATCAGCCGGCTACACTCCTCTCTTTTTGCTTCACCTATCCGAATTTCTGGACATCCACTACCCCGTCAATCCGAAAAAGGAAAACCGGCGCTCTCTTGATCAACATATCCAAGGGTACCAACTAGCCCGCCGCAACTCTCAAGGTAAAATCATCAGCCTTATATCAGGCCACAAACCCCTCGTCTCCGACCCTTCATCTATCTCTATCCCTAAAGATATTTTTCGTCGGTTATCATGACCAACTCCTTTCTGACCCGGTTCAAAACACCTACCCTCGTCTATCCAATCATCCTCGCCTTGTTCGGATTAATTTTTCTCTCCCTATCCTCTCTTCCCGAAGCCTACACTGCCACCGGTGATAAGTATTTTTTCCTGAAAAAACAATCACTATGGCTTCTTATTAGCCTTATTTCCATGAAAATCATCTCTTATATAAAAATCAACACTATTAAAAAATACACCCATCTGCTCTACCTGTCCTCCTGCCTTTTGCTCCTCGTGATCCTTATACCCGGCCTGGGGCAAAAGGCGCTTGGGGCAAAGAGATGGCTTAATTTCGGATATTTCTCCATCCAACCTTCAGAGATGGTCAAAATCAGCTGCATCCTCTTTTTCTCCAAACTCTTTAGCCAAGACAAAACTAGAAAAATCAGCCACTTTCTTGTCTACTTAACCCCACCGCTTGCCCTGATTCTTCTTGAACCGAGCCTAAGCAACGCCATCCTTATTTTTTCTACCGTCTGCGTTTTATTTTTTGTCTCCCATGGCAACCTACAACACCTTGCCTCTGTGATTCTTGTCGCCGCCGCTCTATCTACTGCCCTTATTTTTCTCTCGCCCTATCGTTTCCGGCGCTTGTCAGTCCTTCTCCATCCGACCGAACAGTCAACCGACCAAACCTATCACACCAACCAAATATTACTTGCCATCTCTTCCGGCCGTCTGACCGGAAAAGGCTTTGCCAACTCAAACCAAAAATACAACTTTATCCCCAAAGTCTCAACCGATTCTATTTTCGCCGTTATCGCCGAAGAAACCGGCTTTATTGGTGGCATGATCATCATCGTTTTTTACCTTCTTATTATCAATTATCTTCTAAAATTATCCTGTGCCTCTACTGACGTCTACCAAACATTAATCATCGTCGGTATCGCCTGGCTTATCGGCTTTCAGTCTCTGGTCAACCTTGCCGCTGCCGTCTCCCTAATCCCCATCACCGGAGTTCCCTTGCCCTTTGTCTCATACGGAGGTTCATCATTGTTTGTCCTATTCTCCGGCCTCGGTCTGGTCCAAGGTATCGAAAAACACTTGCTGGTATACTCAAGCAATGACCATAAAACGGCCAACAGCCAACATCGTCATCACCGGCAACCACCACACTCCCGCCATTGAATTAATCACCCAACTACAAAACGACCATCAATACCAATGGCACGTTTTTTATATTTCCCAGTTAAACCAAAACGAAACCCATCTACAAAAAACCATTATTCCCCTTTTAGGCAATCGCTATCTTGACATCCGTGGGGGCAAATATGACCGCAATAGTCTACTAAAAACCATCTTGGGCATTCCCAAAACCATCACCGCCTTCTTCCGCTCACTACTTTTTTTAAAAAGGGTCAAACCAGATATTGTCGTTTCTTTCGGCGGCTATATTTCCTTTCCGGTCATCGCCGCCGCCGCCTTTTTAAAAATTCCTTCCCTAACTCACGAACAAACACTAACCGTCAGTCTCTCCACCTTACTAAATAGTCTTTTCTGCAAACATATCGCCCTCTCCTTCGCCCCCAGCCAAAACAAAATCCCCAGATTCCTTTCCAATAAATCGGTTGTCACCGGCAACTTGCTTAGATCCGCCATTTTTTCTACCCAATCGACCACCCTCTCCAAAACTTCTCCAAAAAAACCGGTCATTCTTTTTCTCGGCGGCAACCAGGGATCCACCGCCATCAACAACACCATCCTGTCAATCATTCCATCCCTGACTAAAAAGTTTTTCGTCATCCACCAAACCGGCCCGCAAAGCTTTTTCGTCTTCCGAAAATTGTCTGCCGCCAACTACCTACCGCTTGATTATATCGATCAAAACAACATCGGTTGGGCGTTTCACCAGGCTGATATTGTTGTCAGCCGCTCGGGAGCCAACACCTGCCAAGAGATAGACGCCCTCGACAAAAAAGCTATCCTGATTCCTTTGCCTTTTTCCCAACAAAACGAACAGTTGTTAAATGCCCGGTGGCTCAAACGTCTTCATCCCAAAACCATTGTTATTATCCCTCAATTGTCATTAACCCCCAAGCTACTAACCGCCAAAATAAACCAGCTTCTAGCTGTCCACCATCAGCCGCAAACCACGCCACCATCCCAAAACCATAAGCTGCTACGCCTCATTCACCGGTTAATCCAACATGCCCCAAAAGTCTACTAAATCATACGCCAAACAAATCATCTTGTTCTTCATCTTATCCCTCATCCTCGTCATCGCCATTGCCCTGACGATATCACCGCAAACAGACCAAAAGACATACGACCCGGTTTCTCAAAAAAACGATTTCCTCAATCACTTGAATCGCTCACTCCAAATTGCCCAAATTAATCCTGTCAAAATGGATTACAGAGACTTCCAACAAGAGGTAGAATTTTATATCATTAACCATGACTCAAACGATCAAGTCAAAGTTATCCTTTCCACCAAAAAAGATCCCTACTGGCAGATTGGTCAGGTCAAAAAAATTTTAAGTCTGCACCGGGTAAAACTTATCGATTTAAGCCTAAACCACCCCTATGCCACACTCAAAAATAATTAGCGGAATCGATCTTGGCACAACCAAAATAACCACCATCATAGGACAATATTTTGAAACTGAAGACCGCCTAAACATCCTTGCCGTTTCTTCAATTCCCGCTCTCGGCTTTCGCAAGGGCCAGATAGTCGACATTGAACAGGCCACCAAAACCATTATCCAAAGCATCGAAGCCGCCGAAAGGATGGCCGGGTTCCAAATCAACAACGCTTTCGTTTCCATCTGCGCCCCCCATCTGGAATCAATCAACTCCAAAGGTGTCGTCGCCATCTCCAACCCCAACTCCGAAATCATTGCCAGCGATATTAATCGTGCGATTGAATCCGCCAAAACTGTCTCTTTACCCCCCGGCAAAGAAATCCTCCACGTCATTCCGAGGGTTTTCTCGGTCGATGGCCAGGATGGCATCGTCGATCCCATTGGCATGAATGGCCAACGGCTAGAAGTTGAAACCCACATTATTCTCGCTTCCTCTCCAGCCATCAAAAACCTCAAAAAATGCCTTGACGACGTCGGTGTCAATATTGATCAGCTTGTTTATTCGGGTTTCTCCTGTGCCAAAGCCGCACTCACCAACACCGAGAAAGAGCTTGGGGTAGCCCTGGTCGACATCGGTGGCTCTAATACGTCCATCACCCTCTTTTGCGAAAGTTCTCCGGTCTACTCTACCGTCATTCCGGTGGGGGCCAACAATATCACCAATGACCTAGCCATCGGTCTTCGTTTTACCATCGACGATGCTGAAAAACTAAAAATCAGACTGACCAAAATCGTCGAAAACAAAAAATACGAAGACGAACTCGACTTGGCCAGTCTCGGCCTTAGTGGCAACTCCAAAAAAATTTCCATCCAAACCGCCGTTACCGGTATTATCAAACCCCGGCTCGAAGAAATTTTTGATCTGGTAAACACCAAAATCGACGAAAGCGGCTATAAGCCACTTATCCCGGCCGGTATTGTTCTAACTGGTGGTGGCGCCCAAACCACTCAAGTTGTCGAAACTGCCCAAAAAGTCATTCCCACCCCCTTACGCATCGCCTCTCCGCCCAAAATTGGCGGTGTAGTCGATGATATCTTAAACCCAAGCTACACTAGCGCCGTTGGTCTGCTTCTCTACGCCAAAGACGAAAAAATCATTCCCCAAAATCAAGGTCCCCACAAAAAGATTAATCTGGGTGGATTTTTCGGTCGTATCAAAAGTATATTAGAACCAATTTTGCCATAACATGGGTCTAATCAAAACTCTATCTGGTCAGTTTGCCAAAATTAAAGTCATGGGGGTTGGCGGCGGCGGTAACAACGCCGTCAATTCCATGGTTAATGAAGACAACATTAAGGGGGTCGAATTTGTCTCCGTCAACACCGATTCTCAAGCCCTACTTAATTCTCTTGCTCCGGTCAAAATTCAGCTGGGCGAAAGACTAACCAAAGGACTTGGCGCCGGCGGTAATCCGAAAATCGGCGAAGAAGCAGCCAAAGAATCAAAAGACCGGATTAAAGAAATCCTTGAAGACACCGACATGGTTTTTATTACCGGTGGTATGGGTGGCGGAACTTGTACCGGCGCCGCCCCCGTCATCGCCGAAATCGCCAAAAAAGAATTGGGGATTTTAACCATCGCCGTCGTCACCAAGCCTTTCCTCTTTGAGGGCACCAGACGAATGACCAACGCCGAAGAAGGCATCGCTCAACTCAAAAAAAATGTTGACACCCTAATTGTCATTCCCAACCAGAAAGTTATGGAAATTGTCAACGACAAAACCACCCTTATCGAAGCCTTTAAAGTTGCTGACTCCGTCCTCCATAAAGGGACTAAGGCCATAGCCGATCTAATCACCAATCCCGGGTTGATCAATCTTGATTTTGCCGATATTAGGTCAATAATGAGTGATGCCGGCTCGGCACTTATGGGTGTGGGTGAGGCCTCCGGTGAAGATAAAGCCAAAAAAGCGGTCGAATCCGCCATCCAATCACCAATTATCGAAGTTGACATCGAAGGCGCTAGGGGAGTGCTCATCAACATTGCCGGTGGCCCCGACCTGACCATGGCCGAAATCGAACAAGCCGCCCAAACTGTCACCAGCCGCACCGCCCCTGACGCCAATATCATCTTTGGCGCCACCATCGACAATGAACTCAAAGACACCATCAAAATCACCGTTATCGCTACCGGTTTCGATGAAAGCCGCTCGCGCTTATTCCAATCCAAAAAAGCAGTCGTTCAAAAAAACATCGAATCTCCACCGCCTCTGCCCTTGGCTACCACCGAACCGACCAAACTCTCCACCGACCAGATCGACAAATTCCTCGCCGGCACCGAAGTCCCCAGCGGAGTCAGCATCGAAGATGAGTTTGACATCCCAGCCTTCCTCCGCAAAAACAAATAGCTTGCCCTCTTTTTCGACTATTGTATAATAACTTAATGCTTTTTTGGATTATTATTCCTTAGCCGCCCTCCGGTTTCTCCGGAAAGTTGCGGCCGCCAAAATCCTTCCTAGTGAAGGATTTTTTATTATCTAAAACATGGCTTACTTTACAGAACTAACCCCCAATCTGGACTTACCCAAAATGGAAAAAGATATCCTGGAGTTTTGGCAAACCAATGATATCGTCAAAAAATATCTCTCGCGTAACCTAAAATCCGACAAAACTTTTTCTTTTATCGACGGGCCGATTACCGCCAACAACCCCATGGGTGTTCACCACGCTCGCGGCCGCACCCTAAAAGATGTCTTCCAGCGCTTCAAAAACTCCCAAGGTTTTGCCCAAAGGTTTCAAAACGGATTTGACTGTCAAGGATTGTGGGTCGAGGTCGAGGTCGAAAAAGAAGCTGGCTTTAACTCAAAAAAGGATATTCAGGACTTCGGGCTGGACAAATTCACCCTGGCCTGTCAATCGCGAGTCAACAAGTTCGCTGCCATTCAAACCGAGCAGTCAAAAAGGCTGGGTATGTTTATGGATTGGGAAAATTCCTACTACACCATGTCCAAAACCAACAACCTTTATATTTGGCATTTCCTCAAGACTGTCTGGCAAAGGGGCTGGTTGGTCAAAAAGAAAAGCGCCACCACCTGGTGTCCTCGATGCGAAACCGGTTTGTCTCAACACGAAGAAGCTGACGGCTACAAAGAGATTACCGACACTTCGGTCTATGTTAAATTCAAAATCACCAACCGCCAAAACGAATATCTTCTCGCCTGGACAACCACCCCCTGGACACTATCGGCCAACGTCCTATTGGCCATCAACACCCACCACCCCTACGTCAAAGCCTACCTCAATGACGACATTATCTATCTTGCCCAAACATCAGCAAATCGACTTGGTCTAACCAACCTAGAACCCATCGACTCCAACTTTCTTCTCAACCTTGAATACCAATCCCTCTACGACATCCCGGCCCAAAAAGATATCCGCCACTACGTCGTTCAGTGGGACATGGTAGATCCCAAAGAAGGCTCCGGCATCGTCCACATCGCTCCTGGTTGCGGACAAGAGGATTATGAGTTAGGCAAATCGCTTGGTTCAGAAATGATTGCCCCTTTGGATGAGAGGGGATATTTTGTCGACGGCTTCGGTGACTTGTCCGGTAAATATGCCCACGACGTCGCCAGCCAGGTTATCAGCCACTTGAAAAACAACCATCTGCTTTTCAAAACCGAAACCATCAGCCACCGTTATCCCCATTGCTGGCGCTGCAAGACTAAATGTCTCTTCCGTCTCGAAGACAGCTGGTATATTCTCTCCGAACCGATTAAGCCCCTGCTTAAACAAGCCATCAAAAAAGTCGACTGGCACCCAAAATACACTTATCGTCGCATGGTTAACTGGCTCGACTCAATGGAAGACTGGATGATTAGTCGCAAACGCTTTTACGGCCTTTCCCTTCCTTTCTACCCCTGTTCCTGTGGCCACCTGACCGTTATCGGTGGCGAAGAGGAACTCAAAAAATTAGCCATACATCCAGAAAAAGTCGACAAACTACCTTCCCTTCATCGACCATGGATTGACGAAATAGAAATCAGTTGTCCAAAATGCCACCAACCGGTTAAAAGAATAACCGATGTTGGCGACTGCTGGTTGGACGCCGGAGTTGTCCCTTTTTCCACCCTTAAATACCTGGAAGACAAAACCTACTGGCAAAAGTGGTTCCCCGCCGATCTTGTCTTGGAAATGATCGAACAAATCCGCCTCTGGTTTTATTCCATGTTATTTTTTAGCGTTACCTTCGAAAACACCGCCCCCTACAAAAACGTCGTTTCCCACGCCGAGGTTCGCGACGAAAAAGGGGAGAGGATGAGTAAAACCAAAAAAAATGGCATTCCGTTCGACGAAGCCGTCGAAAAAATGGGCGCCGATGCCATGCGATGGGTTTATTGCCAGCAAAAACCATACACCAACGTCAACTTCGGTTATAACATCGCCGATCAGGTCAAGCGTGAATTTTTTCTCATCCTCTGGAACTCGTACCGTTTCTTCACTCAGCACGCCAATCTAACCGACTGGCAGCCGTCAACAATTTCTCCCGATGCCAATTTACCTCCAACAAACATCATCGACCAGTGGCTTCTCTCCCGTCTAAACAGCACCATCGACACCTGCACCAATTATCTGGAAAAGTTCTCCACTTCCCGGTTCACTAAAGCCATCGAAGACTTCGTCAACGATCTCTCCACCTGGTACATCCGCCGCTGCCGCGAACGCACCGATAATTACCAACTGCTCTATCACTGTTTTTATCAACTGTCCGTCCTGGTCTCTCCCGTCGCTCCCTTTATTGCCGAAACTATCTTCCAAAACCTAGCCGGCCACACCGGGTCGTCGGTACATCTCCAATCGTGGCCGATGGCAAACCGTCAGCAAATAAATACCTCTCTTGAAACCGAAATGGCACAGGCCAGATCTATTTGCCAAGCCATTCACGCCCAACGTCAGCAATCGGGTATTAAGATTCGTCAGCCGCTGTCCCGTGCCATCATTAGCTCGCCGTCTGACATTTCTCCGCCAATGGCGGATTTAATTGCCCAAGAGACGAACGTCAAAAGTCTCACTTTTGCCAAAGCTTCCAACAACGGCCTCCGGATCACTCTTGACACCAATCTAACCCCCGACCTGATCGCCGAAGGGGAATATCGTGATTTGGTCAGAAAAATCCAAGTCCTAAGGAAAGAAAACTCATTAAGAGTCAGCGACAAAATAAAAATATTTGCCCCTTCTTGGCCCAAACAGTTTGAAGCCGAAATTCTATCCAAAACTGTCGCTATATCCATCGAACCATCCGACTCCCTAAGCATTCAAAAAGTTTAAACTGTCTTTTCCGTCGCCAGTCGCTAAAATAAAGCTATTATGCCTTCTCCCGGCCGCAACCTAACTCTCTGGATCCCGCTATTTGTTTTGTTTTGTTTTAACATCCTTATGGTTAGTTCGATTGCTCCAAGCTATCTGCCAAAACAACTGCTTTCTTGGTTTATCGGCCTAATCGCCATGCAAATCGGACGACAGATAAGCCCTCAACGCACCTATATCATCAGATGGTATCTGTTTATCATCAGTTGTGTTCTCTTGCTTTTGCCAATCAGCATCAACAACATCACTCGCGGCTCAAGGCGGTGGTTGGACATTGGCCAGTTCTCCTTCCAGCCTTCCGAGGCTTCCAAACCCTTGCTGATGCTGTTTTTAAGCCACGAAAAGCAAACCTGGCTTCTGGCCATCCCTGTCCTAATTATCCTCTGGCAACCCGACCTTGGCAGCGCCATGTCGGTTGCTCTTTTAATCACACCGCTAGTCCTATTTAACCCAAAAATCCTCAAACTCGGCCTTATCTTTTTGTTCGTCCTCGCCGCCTCCTCACCACTGATCTGGGCCAAAATGCTTCACGATTACCAAAAACAACGTATCGTCAACTTCCTCGACCCCTCCAACGACCCTCTCGGTCAAGGCTATAACGTCATCCAATCAAAAATTGCTGTCGGTTCGGGTGGTCTTTTTGGCAGGGGATACAAAAAAGGCACACAAGGGCAATTATTATTTCTTCCAGAAAAACACACCGACTTTATAATTTCAGCCACCGCCGAAGAAACCGGTTTCCTTGGCATATTCCTTGTCCTCGCCGCCTATTTTGTTCTACTGATCTCACTGTTAAAAAAAACGTTTTCTGTCACCAATAATCGCCCCCTTTTTCTCTTTACCCTCGGCGTCACTATCCAGATCTGGGCACAAACCTTTATTAACATCGGCATGAACCTCGGCCTTTTGCCCGTCACTGGCATACCTCTGCCTTTTTTGTCTGTCGGCGGGTCGTCGATTATCTCCCTGCTCTTTTCAATCGGAATCATAAATTCAAACTAATTTCTTGTAAAATTTAACTCTCATGCTATAATCTCCAGGTATGAAATACGCCATCATTAGCTTTGCCGGCAGCCAATACGAAGTCCAGGAAAACCAAAAAATCACCGTTAATTCTCTTGGCCTTAAAGATGGCGAGACATCCACCACCGACCAAGTCCTCCTCGTTGCCGATGATGATAATGTAACCATCGGCCAGCCGACTGTCCCCAAGGCCAGTGTCGAATTTAAAGTCATCAAATCTTATCCAGCCAAAAAAATGCGCGTCTTCAAATACAAAGCCAAATCACGTTACCGAAAAACTATGGGCTTCCGTCACCAGCTAACCGACATTCAGATTAACAAGATTGTTATTTCCAACTAACCAAACCCATGGCGCATACCAAATCACAAGGAAAAACCAACCAAAAAACCAATCGACCCGGTCAAAGGCGGGGAATTAAGGCCTTTGGCGGTCAAAAAATAAAAACTGGACAGATCATTGTCCGCCAAGTCGGCTCCAGATTCCACGCCGGCCCCGGCACCAAAACCGGCAAGGACTTCACCATCTACTCTCTTCGGGATGGTATAGTTGATTTTTCGAAAAAATTCGGTAAAAATATCATCTCTGTTCTCAAGTCGTAACCCGACTTTTCTACCCTGATACGTTTTGTCATCCTTGTTTTCACAGCTGTTTTCATAGTAATTTAATACTATGAAACAAATCAGCCAAATACCAACCAACCAACTCGAACCAAACCCCCTACAGCCAAGGGGAATCATCAGCCCGGAATCAATTAAGGAGTTGGTCGAATCGATCAGGGAGCACGGCATTCTCGAACCGCTGATTGTTGCCAAAACTCCCGCCGGCTACCAGATAATTGCCGGGGAAAGAAGATGGCGCGCCGCCAGATTTCTCAAGTTAGCCTATGTCCCCGCCATCGTCAAAGAAACATCGCCGCAGCAGATGTTGGAAATGGCCATAGTCGAAAACGTCCAAAGAAAAGACCTTAATCCCATCGAAAGGGCCAAGGCTTTCCTTCGTCTTAGGGAAGAATTTGGACTGGATAATCACCAAATAGCCAAAAAGGTCAGCAAAAGCGTCCCCTATGTCATCAACGTCCTCAAACTCCTCTCTCTTCCCGACGCCCTAAAAGACGGCCTCCTCTCTGGCTTAATCACCGAAGGTCATGCCAGAGCGCTCTCCGGCATCGGCGACACCCGCCTAATGATTGAGGCCTACAAAATCGTCCTCAAAGAAAAGGCCTCCGTCAGACGAGCTGAAGAAATCGCCAGAAGGATGAGAAAAAAGATAGAAGAAGGCCAAGTGCCGATTACCAAGGAAAACCTTCCCCAGTTTCTTAAATCAAAACTCGATAACATTAGCAACGACCTTGAAGAATTTTTTGAAGACAAAACCACCAAAGTTAAAATCACCCAAACCAACGTCCTCACCAAGATAGTCTTCCAGTTTAAAGGCCCTCCCGACAGGCGTTTTTACCACCTAAAAAACCTCTATTCCCGTGTCACCCAAAAAGAGCTACAGTCCCTCGAAGAAGACAAAGATTAAAGCGTTACCTTTGGCACCAACCTAACCCTATTGAAGGGATAGTAGACGAAAAAAGCCTTGCCGACTATTGATTCCTTCCTTATTGGCCCAAACTCCCTACCGTCTCTGGAGTGGGACCGATTGTCTCCAAGACATAAGTATTCTCCTTGAGGAATTAGTCTTTCCACCCCTTCCTGCATAAAGGCTCCCGGATCAGTCACAAAATCTGCTGGCAAAAAACGCTGATCCAACAAATTACCGTTTAGGTAAACCTTCCCCTCTTTAACCATTACCCTGTCTCCCGGAACACCAATCACTCTCTTAATGTATTCGCACTCACTCTCCGAACACGGCTCCGAAGGTGGCGCCTTAAACACCACCACATCTCCTCTTTGTGGTTGGCCAAATTGGTAAGACAACTTGTCGGTCAGCAAGTACTCACCATTTTCAAAATTAGGTAGCATCGAGTTACCTTTCACCTCATTCGGTTGGGCGACAAACAAATACAGTAATACAAACACCGATAGCGCCAGCACTATCGATTGGGTAAATTCCAAAATAAACATCCCCAAACTAAAACCTCTCTGTCTCTCAATCTCTTTTGTATCGGTTTTCATTCTTAGAGTTTATAATCAAACCGACCCAAGCACAATCACTCAATTATTCCCCATTCCACCAACCTCTCAACTATGCTCTCATTCCGGCCGCTTATCCCTCCTGGTCCTTTAATCCAAATCGGCACCAACTGGTCGATCATCGGTTGTTCGTTTTCCAACACCAAATATTCCACCCTTCTCAATTTATTGACCAGCCAAAATAAGTCTTTCCACATTCCTTCCTCCATCAACCCTAGCGGCAACGAATCATCCTCTCTTTTGCCAATCGGTATGTGAAATCCTATTCTCCCGACCGCCAATCCCGATAATTTATCAATATTTTTTAGACTCCTATCCCATGCCCTCCTAAAAGACGACTTGTCCATATCATAGGCATATCCTTCTTGTTCATATAACAAATGAACCAAGTCGACCATCACTCCGGTTCCTGATCCTAAAAGTCCAGCCTTTTCCACTGCCGTCGCCATCGACCCTTTTTCCGGCTTGTTCTCCAGCATCAATTTCACCTCCTCCAAACCCTCAATTCCGCACTCCAGCAGTCTCTCGTCAATTACGTTTTCGTGCATCAACACATACTCCACCCCGCTCTCTCTTGCCCCTCTTATCAACTCTTTCCATCCGGCCAGCATCACATCCACCCCCGTCTCCAAAACGCTTCTGCTACCCTTTGTCCAAAACCCAATCGGGCCATGCCAGCCAACCACCTGGCAATTTTGTTTTAAAGCCGTTTTGGAAAACCATTTATATATATGTTTCCAACAAATTAGCTCGATTAACATTTTGTTACCCACAGCCTCTCCCGCCTCACCATAACAATCCCTCACTGCCTTTGGGGTAGGGAACAGACCCGCCACTCCCGAAGAAAAAACTAGCTTTTTCATTTGTTTAGTCCGAAACTGTCAACCGACCAAATAAGTTGTTATATAATTGTATCTAACCGGGTTGTTTAGCTCAGTTGGTTAGAGCGCATCGTTCACATCGATGAGGTCAGAGGTTCAAGTCCTCTAACAACCACTACTACTTCATTTGTTCCACCACTCTCTTCACTGCCAAAATATAAGCCGCCGTTCTCAGGTCAATCTTATATTCTCGACTGGTCTGCCACACCGCCGCAAATGAACTTTTCATTATTGCCTCAAGCTTTTCATAAACCTCCCGACCACTCCACTTTTCGTTATCCACGTTCTGCTTCCACTCAAAATACGAGACGGTCACCCCGCCGGCGTTAGCCAAGACATCCGGAATCGACACTATTTCTCTACTCCACAAAATATCATCCGCCTGCGGGTCAACCGGCCCATTGGCCATCTCCACAATATATTTCGCCTTTATCTTTTCCGCATTATCCAGCCTAATTACACTCTCTACGGCCGCCGGCACCAGCACCTCAACCTCCAATTCCAATAACTCGTCGTTGGTTATTTGCCTACCCGATTTACAACCCTCAAGGCTGCCCTTTTCCTCTTTGTAAGCCATCACCCCTTCTATATCCAACCCTTCCCCGTTATATACCCCTCCTTTTGAATCACTTAATGCCACAACCCTGTATCCTGCCTCTTTTGCCAACTTGGCAAAGTAATAACCCACATTCCCCATCCCTTGTATGGCTATGCGAGTCTTGGCTGGGGAAAACCCAACCGTCTTCGCCATCTCCTCCAAGACATACACCCCTCCCAAACCGGTTGCCTCCGTTCTCCCTTCCGACCCTCCCATCTCCAATGGCTTTCCCGTAAACACCGCCAACGAATTATTCCCACTTACCCGCCTATACTCGTCTAGCATCCAGGCCATCACCTGTTGGTTGGTATACATATCTGGAGCCGGTACATCCTTATTCTCGCCAATAACGTCAGCGATGCTGGCCGCAAATACCCTCGATAACCTCTCCAACTCACCAGCCGACAAGTCTCTGGTATCCACCACCACTCCGCCCTTGCCACCGCCAAAAGGAATATCAACCACCGCGCACTTCCATGTCATCCACATCGACAACGCCATCACTTCCTCCTTACTCACCTCCGGGCTGAATCTCAAACCGCCTTTATATGGCCCCCGTCGGTTATTGTGCTGCGACCTAAAAACCTGTAAACATCTTCATTTCACCATTATCCATCCTTACCGGAAAATTGACCTCGATTAGCCTATCCACGACCATCAGCCGCCGCAGTATCGGTTCGTCCAAATTAAGATACTTATTAATCTTCTCCAACTGCTCCTTGGCATTCTCATACTGTTGATTTTTCATATTCCTAAATATATTACAGTTTCGACCGATGTGCTATTTTTAATTATGGAAAAACAACAGGTCAAGATTGTCAGCCTACTTTTTATCTTCTTGGCGTCCCTGATTCTATTGATCGACAAAAACCCACAAATCTTTTACTCCCAAGACCCAATTGACCCAGACCAAATTAGCAACCGTTTCGATCCAAATGCCATCGCCCAATATCACGGCCAAACTTTTGCCGCCCCTGCCGCCCTTGACTTATCCGGCCAGCATGTTCAAGGAGAAACTACTCAATCCGATTCCAACAAGCGCATCGAAGTCGACCTAACCAACCAGCGGGTATACGCCTTCGAAAACGACCAAAAAGTCTTTGATTTTATTATCTCCTCTGGAAAATACGACCGCACCCCCAACGGCACCTTCAAAATATGGACCAAAATCCGTTCCCAAAAAATGTCGGGGGGTTCAAAAGCAGCCGGTACTTACTACTACCTACCTAATGTTCCATATATTCTTTTTTTCTACAACGACCAGGTTCCCAAACATGTCGGCTACAGCCTCCACGGCACCTATTGGCACGACAACTTCGGCGTCCCCATGTCTCACGGCTGTATTAACATGAAAACTCCGGAAATCGCCCAGCTCTACGGCTGGGCAGAAGTCGGCACCCCCGTAATAATCTATGGAAAATACCAAACCGTCCTCCCTCAAGCCAGCCTAAAAATACCTAGCTCCAATCTCTAGCCCTTTCTCCCTTTCTTTTTCTTCCCATTTACCGGTAAGCCCTCATCATTCGGATAAACCAGCTCATAAACTCCCTTCCTCACCTCCATCATCACCGGCCCGTCTCCCTTCTCCCTCAAAACCTCCTCTGTCACTTCAACATCCCCATAAGGTTTCATGTCTCTTCTGATCTGCCGCTCTACTTCCGCCCCCGTCGCCATTCTCCTGCCAAAGGCGTCGGGTTTAACCGTTTTGTCCCCATAGATCCGATAAAGCTTTTTCATCAAGTCTCCGTTACCGTTTTCAATTTGATTTTTTCGTCCCATGACCACATTCTACCGGCTGCCATCAAAAAATTACAGGACTTATCCTAACTTGACATTATTTGACTTAATATGAGATTTTTATACCTATTTTGACAAATATCTGAATAAAATAATATAGTAATTAAGATAAATATAAGACATAATAATTCCAAGCTTTTTACCAAATCTGCTCCGAAAGTTTGCTCGCTATTATTGACTTGGCTATTGTCTGCGGCCAATCGCTTTTTTTATAAGCAGCCTGTGCTTCGGTCAGCAACCTATCCATTAGCAGATAGTTGACCGATGCAAAGGTCGACGGGTATATCTTCCATCTTGACTTCGCATCACCATTGTAGTCGGCCAAATTTTTTAGCCTCCACGCCCTAAACATCTCCTGCCAGGCGACTTTTTGGCTACCGCCACCATTCTCCCAAACCAACAATTTTTCCACATACGACAAGACCACCCCGCTTCTTTTTGTCTCCCGACTTTGCTTGCGAAAGGCCATCATACTATCTAAAATCGGTTTAGCCTCGCCTGCGGCCAACCTCACGATTGCCTGGTTTAAAGACTGATCGCCACCGTAGCCCTCGTCCGCCAAAGCCCGCATCTCCCTTCCCATCAAACCAAGTAAATAATCCTTCGACGATTCACCAACCAAATTACCATCAGCCGACAACACCATCGTTCTAGTCTCACCCGCTTTTATCTCGTCTTCAAAATAACTCCAACTATTTTCATCTGCAACATTTCCCAATACCAAATGATAAATGCCATCCCTTTCCCCCCGCAATCTGACCTCACACTCCTTGGCATCATCTTCCAGTACTATAAACCCCGTCTCGTCTCCAACCTCCGTAGCCCCTTCACAAGTCACCGACATCCTCGCCGGCGAACCCAAGTAAAACACCTTCTTATCTGCCCAATCGTCTGCAATCCCCTCAATCTCTTCATCATAATTAAGGCCAAGATACTCGAAGATCTTTTCTTTCGATTTATCGACCATCATTCCATGATCGCTCTCAATCTGCCAATAATTATCGCTGTCAAACTTCGCGCTTTTTAGTAATACCGTCCCATCGCCCTCCCCCGAAACACTGCCTGTCCACCTGCCGTCTGGCCAAATTCCAAATGCCTGGTCATAGACCGACCTTTTTCCTAAATTCAACCACTCTTCTGTTGGCGTTCCCTTTGCCGCTACCGCTTCTAAAATAGGAAATAATTCTGACACCGTCAAATTGGCCGTCAATAGATAGTCATTTTTTACTGCCATACCACCAACCAAAACTGTCTGGCCGTTTATTTTGGCAAAATCAAAAACAGGCAACAGGTCCTTAAGCACCGGCGCGTAGTTTCTGACCACTGCCACATCAGTCTCAAAATTACGCCTTTGTAACATTAGCATAATCTTCAGAGCAATTGTCGAAAAATCAAATTTATCAGAAACCACCGCCCCATTCCATGCCTTGTAGGCTTTAGTCACCCCCAAATGTGGACTCCCCACAGTAATTATCTTCTCCACCCGACCGTCTCCCGTGTGTTTTTGACCCCACTCCCTGGCCACCAAGCCACCCAGGCTGTGTCCAACCAGTCCAATCTTTGACGACTCATCGGTCTTATCATCTATGAATTGATCTAGGCTGTCGGCGATATCGGCAATCGGTCTTCTCCAGTCATAGTTCCAGACAAAATAGTCAATATCTCTTTTTAAACCCTTGCTTTCCAATGCCGCCAGCAGCCCATCATAGTTTTTAACAAAAGGCGTCATCCGCCAATCCCCATCATCAACTTTATCTCCAAACACCATCGCCCTCTCATTCCAGCTTGCCCCTAATCCAGGGATGATAAATATTTTCAACAAAGGAAACGGTAAGTTGTGATCGATAGACCGAATCTTTAAATTGTCAAACAAATTAACCACATTTCCATACCTATATGAGCCACTCCAGTTCATCAAACCGACACCAGAATTACTCATCAATTCAAGGTTATCAACCGAGACGCTAAAAACAGCAATGTTGTCAAAATCTAAAGAAATATTCCCTTCTACATACTTCACCTCAATCTTATGTATTTCTTCCTTAGATAAAGTCAAGCAAGGATCTGTTTCATATGCCTCAACCTCAGCTAACAGGCTATAAGAACCCCGATCGTAATACCACAATCTCACCATATTTGAGTCCGTCCAATTTGGATCTCTATACCTTAAATTAACAACAAAATACTTGTCCCTCTCCTCATTTACCCCCAACAGAATATTCTGATCGACCCCATTTCGATTAATCACATCCAACTCAACGACATATTCAGACAGCGTACCTCCAACCTTGGAAAACAGATATGACGAACCCTCGTAGCCTATTTCACCATATAACTTACCACCGACAACATACCACGTGTCCGCATAATTACCACTACCCTGAACAAAATCCCACTTCCCAGGAATATCTAGATTGTCGAAATTATCAGTAAAATAATCAACTCCGTAACTAACGCTACTTGACGAAAATAATGTTAATATAAAGAAAAATACATAACCTACGGTGTAAAAAGTAAATTTTCTCACCTAACTTAAGATAAAGATGAACAAAACAAATGTCAATATGGACGGGCTCACTATCTTG